>DEUU01000305.1 GCA_002362735.1 Dehalococcoidia bacterium UBA3254 | reverse complement strand
CCTTGCCTCCGCAGAGCATCGTGCCTATAGCATAGACCGGATAGGACGGGTCCGGGACCAGTACCACATCCCCCGGGTCTATCATACAGAGCGCAATATGCGCTATACCTTCCTTGGATCCGATTAAGGGTAAAACTTCTTTATCCGGGTCCAGTACTACACCGAATCTCTTCTGGTACCATCCTGCAATGGCTTTACGCAATTCAGGAAGACCTTCGGATTCAGGATAACGATGATTTGCCGGATCCCTTGAAGTCCTGCAAATTTCATCAATTATATGGTTCGGGGTTGGAATGTCCGGGTCGCCAATTCCAAAACTGATAACTTTTTCGCCCTGTGCTTTTTTTGCCGCTATTTTTTTGCTTATCTGAACAAAAAGATAAGGCGGTAAACTCTCAACTCTTTTAGAAAATTTCATTTCTTTGCACCTTCTAATTTGATTATTGCGGCCAATTCCCTGAAAATACGACTTCTGCGGGACCGCTCATTAACACCTCCCCGTCCCCATCCCATTCGATATTCAATGTTCCACCTGGTAATATTATGTCAACTTGGTAATCAATATAGTTATGAATCCTGGCGGCTACCGCCGCGGCGCAAGCACCTGTACCACACGCCAGTGTCTCTCCGGCTCCCCTCTCCCATACCCTCATTTCCAGGGTACGTCGGTCTTTTACCCGGACAATTTCAAAGTTTATTCTTTGAGGAAATATCGAATTATTTTCAACCCTGGGGCCGATTTCTTTTAAATTAAATTCTTTTAGTTCCTGGTCCAAGAAACAGACCGCATGAGGATTTCCCATCGAAACAAAGTTTAAAGCCAACCTGTTCCCTTCAACCACTAGAGGATAATCTGTTATCGGCCCGCAGGATTTTGTCGGATCAATTTTGACCGGGATATCCTTGGCATCAAATCTGGGAACTCCAATGCCCACCTGGATCCGGTCTAATTCCTGTCCACGGTATTCCAGCGTTATTTTTCTTACCCCGGGTATGGTTTCAATAGTTATCTCTGTTGATCCGGGTTTAATCAATTTATTTAATACCGCATATTTTGCCAGACATCTTAATCCGTTTCCGCATGTCTCTGCTTCAGACCCATCAGGATTAAATATTCTCATCCGGACATCGGCAACACTGGAAGGCAATGCCAAAATAATACCATCCGCCCCAATTCCGAAATGCCGATGACACATTTTTTGCGCTAATTCCGGCCAGTTGGCTTCATTCTTTTCAGGCTTAATCATGACAAAGTCATTACCCGCCCCATGCATCTTTGTGAATTCCATTTTATCCTCTATGAAATACAATTGAACCACGATTTAAGTATAATATAACATATCGAAAAGAATCTGACACCCGTTATTTAGCTTCCTCCAGGAAGTTCGCTACCAGAGAAAATATCTCCGTTTCTATTTCGTTTTGAATATTGAACCAGTGTATGCGCGGGTCATCTAAATGGAACCAGGCGTATTGATGACGTACAAATCGATGGCTATTTGTTTTTATCTGCCGGATAGCTTCTTCCTGGCTGATTTCCCCACGTAAATTCGAGCCAATCTGCTTGTAGCCAATGCTGTTCATTGACGATAATTCAAATCCGTAGTTCATTTGGTTGAGTTTATTAATTTCATTGATCAATCCTCTCCGAATCATATCATCTACCCTGAAATCAATTCTCTGGTAAAGAACTTCCCTTTCAGCCGTAAGGCCGATAATCAGAATATTAAAATCCGGGGCTTTCTTGTTCTGGAGTTTGGAAATAGGTTCCTGTGCCTCATGTGCTACTTCCATGGCACGGATCACCCGCCGGATATTTCGCTGATCAATCTTCTTTGCCGCAACTGGATCACTGTCTGTCAAACGCTGGTATAAATAGTCGATTCCATTTTCAGAGGCCAGTTTTTCCAGGCTCCGGCGAAATTCCTGATCAGGGGGAATGCGGGGTATTTCCCAACCTTCAACAACAGCCCAGATGTATTGTCCGCTGCCGCCAACCAGAACAGGTAAACTTTGACGCTTTTGAATGCTTTTAATGGATTTGTTTGCGAGATCCTGGTACTGAGCCAGACTGAAGACTTCATCCGGATCGATGATATTGAAGAGATGATGAGGGACCTGTTCGAGTTCTTCCTTTGATGGTTTAGCCGTCCCGATATTCATGTATCGATACACCTGGCGGCTGTCCGCGTTGACTATTTCCCCATTGAATTTTTGCGCTATATGAATGGCCAATCGGCTTTTACCCGTCCCGGTAGGCCCCAATATCACTATCAGAAATTTGGATTTTAAGGTATTGTTTATACCTGTTTCCTCAAGCAAGATTGCGAATTTTTGCCGTTATTTTTACTATTTCTATGAATTCCCTGGGTTTCAAACTGGCGCCTCCCACCAGGCCGCCGTCAATATCCGGCTGTGAAACAAAATCCGCAATGTTAGCGGCGGTGACACTCCCTCCATAAAGAATAGGGATACTATCAGCAATATTCGCATTGTACTTTTTCGATACTGTGTTACGTATTAAATGTATTGTTTCATTGGCCTGTTTTCCATTTGCAGCTTTGCCAGTGCCAATAGCCCAAACCGGTTCATAAGCAATCGTCAGAGCATTCCCTTCCGAAACGCCAGCCAGGGAGGATTCAATCTGCTCAACCACCACTTCCTGAGTCTTTCCTGCCTCATACTGGTTCAGGTTTTCTCCTACGCAAAGAATTGGCTTTAATTTGTTCTTTATCGCTGCTGACACCTTCTTACTTATCACTTCTCCTGTCTCGTGAAAATATTGTCGTCTCTCAGAGTGACCGATAATAACATATTCGCACAGGTCGACGAGCATAAGTGGTGAAATTTCTCCAGTGTAAGCTCCTTTTTCTTCGAAGTAGAGGTTTTGCGCACCAGTCTGGATACTGCTGCCCGTAAGAATCGCACACACCGAGGCTAAAGATATAAAGGGCGGGCATAATACTTTCTTGATATTAGCGATATCTTCGATTTCCGGCTGGAGGTCTTTTACCAATTTGGAAGCTTCGCTGAGAGTGGTATTCATTTTCCAGTTGCCGGCGATCATGGGGATGCGCATATACTCCTCCTTACTCACGAAATTCACCTGATTTTCTCTATTATAACCTTAAGCCCCGAACTTTCCCAGCTTTTGAGCGTGTGCCATGATCAACGGCATGAGATAAATAGCAGGAAATTTTCCCAGCCCACCCCTCAAGCACGTGGATTCAGAGAACTTATTCAACTTGTCGGCACGGCTCAATTTAGAGCGAATGATCACAGGTACCGGATGCCAGCTGTGTAAAGCCATAGTAGCTGGAGTAGAATGATCACTGGTGACTACGATAACACCCGGATTGAGCTTGATGACCTTTCCCAAAAGCTGGTCTACCTCTTCTATGAGTTTTGTTTTGCGGCCGAAATCTCCATCCTCCCCCGCGGTATCTACTTGTTTGATATGCAGGAACACAAAATTATAATCCGGGTAATATTTTTCCAAAGTCACAAATTCATCTTCCAGGCTGGGACCCGTATCCAGAATTTCTATACCTACCAGACTTGCCAGCCCTCGGTACATGGGAAATGTGGATATAGCTGCAATTTTAATCTTATAGATTTCAGTCATGCTGGGAAATTGAGGCCGTTTGGAAAAACCGCGCAATAAAATCATATTAGCTGGATGATGTTTATTTAGAACTATGCGAGCTTTAGCAATGAATTTGTTAGCTATTTTCGCCGTTTTTTCCGCGGGGACATTTAATGGCATGATTTTGCGCGGAGCCAGACCATTCTGCTGAGGATCAGAGTCGCTTACCCCGGAAGCTAATCCTTCTCCTCGAAAAACAACAATGAAACGATAATCGTTAACCGGGCGCACAATTAATTTCACCCCCTCAATCTCCATCCCATCCAGAAGTTGACAGAGTCCCATGGCAATTTCAGTCGTGATCCTCCCGGCTCTCCTGTCAAGAATGATATTCTCTTTGTTTATAGTCGCGAAATTTCCTCTCGCCACAATGTCTTCGGCTTGCAAATCAAAGTTCGTACCGATGGCTTCCATGGCACCTCTACCGATGGTATAATTTAGCGGATCAAAACCGAAAATTGCGAGATGCCCCGGTAAACTACCGGGTGTGATGCCGGGTCTAATCGGGTCCATTAGTCCGCAACTCCCTTCAAAAGCCAGTCTGTCCATATTGGGCGTTCTGGCACTCTCCAACTCGGTTTTCCCGGTATCTGGATCAGGTAATCCTCCCAGTCCATCTATGGCAAGCACTATCACTTTTACAGGGGAAGGTGCAGAAATATTTTCCATCAACTCCAAAATATTCATCTCCAGCCCTCCTTCTCTATTTCTTATTCAAATTATTTGAAACAATATTTAGCCCCATAAATAATTATATTAATTATTTATTCCCATTTGATTGTTTCAGGAAATAGCCTTATCATAGGGAAATGGTTTTGTCAAAAAAGGCTGATCCAATCAATACCAGGATTTATCGGTATCGCTGGGTTGTCCTGGCAGCCTACATGTATGTAGCGGCATTAACACAATTATACTGGTTAAACTTTTCAGCGATAGATACTTATATTGAGAAGAACCTCGGCGTATCCGCGATGAGCACCGGTTGGTTGGCTCTGGTTTTTCCGCTGCTTTATCTTATCTTATCTTTACCTGCAGGCTTTATCATTGATAAAAAAGGGTTCAAATTTGGCATCGGTCTGGGAACCATTTTCACCGGCATTTTCAGTCTCGTTCGCTTGATAGATCCCTCCTCTTATGCCCTTATCTTGATTTCTCAAATCGGAATCTCGATAGGACAGCCCTTCGTTCTCAATGGAATTACAAAATTAGTGGTTGCCTGGTTCCCCCCCGATGAAGAGGCTACGGCAATAGGACTGGGTTCACTATCGATGTTCATCGGGATGATCATCGGCCTGGGCATCACCCCACTTCTCGTGGATTCACTCGGATTTACTGCCATGTTATTAATTTACGGCATTTTGGGCGGCATCGGCATTATTTTCTTCTTTGTTTTCGTCAAGTCCAGGCCTCCGTCTCCGGTAAGAGAAGATGCAATCGATTATCCCATTCCTATCCTTCAAGGAATAAAAAACATTCTCAAACAGAAGGACTTTTTAATTCTCGGATTCATAGCACTTCTTGGTATAGGCGTTTTTAACGGAATTGCGACCTGGCTCGAGAAAATTCTGAATGAGCTGCACCAAATATCCATGGTGGATGCCGGAACTATTTCCAGTATTTTAATATTCAGCGGAATGTTAGGCTGTATTATTGTGCCATTCGTTTCCGACAGGGTGCAAAAAAGGAAACCGTTTTTGATTCTCGCATCCTTTATCGGCTCTGTCTGTTCTGTCGTTCTCCTGATTCAGAACAACTTTTGGGGGAATATTGGTAACGGCATATTCCTGGGATTCTTCCTGTTATCCGCTTTGCCCATAATGTTTACCATGTCCCTTGAAATCACTGGAGAGAAATATGCGGGTATTTCTATCGCTTACCTTCAATTGTTGGGAAATGGAGCGGCGGTAGTTATCGTACCTTTCATGGAATTTCTCCATGGCGTAAGCGGCGGATATTCTTACCCTTTAATCTTTTTGACGACGTTACTTGTTTTAGGCTCTATCCTGTCTTCGAGAATCGGAGAAACCGGGAAATCACTTGAAACTGCAGAAGTATCAAAAGCCTCTGATTCGCTAAAATAAAATTCACCCCGCTTGCCCGTATTTCATGTTTTATCCGACCTAAAGTAATCTATAATATATCAGAAAAGGAGGCGCGGTATGATTATTGGCATTCCAAAAGAAATTAAAAACAATGAATATCGCGTTGCAATCGTACCCTCCGGAGTACGCGCCATGAAAGAAAATGGACACAAAGTCATACTTCAGAGCCATGCCGGTGAGGGTTCAGGTATATCTGACGCCGAATACCTGGCTGCAGGTGCCGAAATCGCTTCTTCTGCTGAATCTATATTTAAAGAATCGGATATGATTTTTAAAGTAAAAGAACCACTCCCTCAAGAATATGGTTTGCTTAGCGAAAATCAAATCTTATTCACTTACCTTCACCTGGCTCCTGCACCAGAGTTAACCCGCGCGTTACTGGACCGCAAGATAATTGGAATAGCGTACGAAACAGTCCAGCTAGAAAATAACTCTTTGCCGCTTTTAACTCCGATGAGCGAAATTGCCGGCAAACTCTCAGTCCAGGTAGGTTCACACTATCTGCAAAAAGAAACCGGTGGAAGCGGAGTCTTGTTGGGCGGAGTACCGGGTGTAAGACCCGCCAATGTGACAATTATCGGAGGGGGAACGGTCGGTATTAACGCCGCCAAAATCGCTTTAGGTATGGGTGCTCATGTTACGCTGTTAGATATCAGTCTGGATAAACTTAGATATCTTGATGATATTCTCGGAGGCAGAATCTCGCTTTTATCATCAAATTCTCATAACATCGAGCAATCCGTAGCTGAAGCAGATGTTGTCATCGGTGCCGTCCTGGTACCTGGCGCTAAAGCCAGGAAATTGGTCACCCGGGAGATGATTTCTAAAATGAGAAAAGGATCGGTCATGGTGGATGTAGCTATTGATCAAGGCGGATGCTTTGAAACTTCGGTTCCTACCAGTTTTGAAAATCCAGTGTTCGTAGTTGAAGGAGTGATTCAGTATTGTGTGGCTAATATGCCCGCCTGTGTAGCCCGGACGTCAACATTCGCTTTAACAAATGCTACTTCCCCTTATGCGCTGAATTTGGCTAACATCGGATATGAGAAAGCTCTGGCCAGAGACCTCTCATTAAGAAGAGGCCTTAATATTTATAAAGGAAAATTGACCAATAAACCCGTGGCTGAGGCTACAGGTTTAGATTTTGTTCCCTATGAATTGCTGGTAGCAGCGTTATGAAAGAATACCCATTTTAGAGACCTTTAAGAACAAACGTTTTGGAGGAACAAAATGATTTCCGAAGCGGAACTGGCGAAATTATCATATCCGGAAGCACCTAAAATGAAAACCATAGTACCTGGGCCTGAAGTGCAAAAATTATTGGAGGAATCTGCCAGGTATGAAGCTTTAACGCGGGGAGCTGGAGGATTTCCGCTTATTATGGAGGAAGGCAAAGGGGCCACGGTCAAAGACGCAGATGAAAATATCTTTATTGATATGGCAGCTGGTGTTGCAGTTAATGCTGTCGGTCGGGGACACCCCAGGGTACTCCAGGCTATTCGCGACCAATGCGGTATGATCATGCATACTACAGATACTACCAACGTTAAAAGGATTGAACTGGCGAAGAGAATATCCGGGATCATGCCTGAGGGACTTTCCGGAAATTGTCAGACGGTATTTACTCAGAGTGGCAGTGGGGCAGTGGAGACAGCAATAAAATTTGCTCGCCATTATACCGGAAGATCTCAAATTATTGCCTTTCACGGTGCCTATCATGGTGTCTGGATGGGAAGCGCCGCTTTAACAACGGGTTACCGCTACCGTCATGGATGGGGCCCGATGATGCCTGGAGTTATTCACCAGCCGTATGGCTATTGTTACCGTTGTACTTTTAACATGGCTTATCCGGCCTGTGACATACAGTGTGCTAAAAATATTGAGTACATTCTCAATACTCCTTATACCGCTGCGGATGACGTGGCAGCAATCATTATTGAATCTCAACAGGGCGAAGGAGGATACGTTGTTCCGCCCAAGGAATTCTTCCAAATTATCCGTCAAGCGGTCAATAAATATGGGGCGCTCTATATTGCCGATGAAGTGCAGTCTGGGGCTGGGCGTACAGGTAAAATGTGGGCTGTCCAGCACTCCGGAGTTGTACCGGATATGTTGACCTGGGGCAAGGGGATGGGCGGAGACATTCCAATGGCTGGCGTGACCTTCAAATCAGATGTAAACAAAAGCCTGGTCGAAGGTTCACAGCCCGGAACCTTCGCTGGAAATGCCCTCTCATGTAAAGTCTGTTTAACTAATATTGATCTGATTACCGATAAAGATATGGACTTACTGGGACGCACCCAACAATTAGGAGAAGAAATAAAAGGTATGTTTAATGATGCTTCCAGAACTATTAACGCCATTGGTGATGTTCGAGGCAACGGGCTGATGATTGGGGTAGAAGTAGTAGGAGATAGAAAAACAAAAGAACCTTTGGCTCCTGACAAATGCGGGGAAATAGCGATGAGACTATTGAACAATGGAGTGATCATGACCCCGTGTGGTCGATATGGCAACGTCTTCAGATTTATGCCACCTTTAACGATAACCAGGGAATTTGCTTATAAAGCCATCGATATCATGATTAACATATTGAAAGACTACTAAAAGGAATGTCATCTTAAAGAGAAAAGCCGGAGAAAAATATCTCCGGCTTTTCTTACTCAATGATTACTGAACGATAAACTGTCCGGTCATTATGGTAGGGTGAACATCACAGCGAAAGAAATAGGTTCCAGGTGTTGTAGGAGCTGTGAAAGTATAAGTTGTAGTCCCAGGACCCGTTATTATTTGACCGACAAATATTGAAGTTGCAGCAGTTGAGTCATTATAGACTGCAAAGTTGTGCGGAATACCGCTGTCCATATTATTGAAGTTAACGGTGATTTGTGCTCCCGCCGGTACTGTCATACTGCTCATGTTAAAGGCCAAATTCTGTGCTGACAGATTAAAGGTCGTGGTTGCGCCTCCCGGAGAAGTCGAAGGTGAAGCTGTCGCCGTGGGTGAAGCCGTTGAGGTAGGAGACGCGCTGGCAGTTGCCGTTGGAATAGCAGTGGCTGTAGCTGTCGGAGTAGCGGTAGCCGTGGCGGAAGGGCTCGCAGTTTCGGTCGGGCTTGCGGTTGAAGTTGGTGTACCTGACGGAGAAGCCATTAGTGGCATTACCGTGATCAAGGTAGACCAGACTACGGGCGGATTCAGCGCTGTATGATCGTTATTTACTAACTCAGCCATTACCATATGGACGCCAGGATTGACATTTGTAAACGTCCAGGAGGTACTTTCAGTGTGGACCCAACTACCGGAAGTTGGTACGGATACCTGGAATGGGAAGGTTGGTGGAATCGTATCCAGGAAGTAATGAATGTGTCCTTCACCTTGAGCCGCCGCCTGTCCTTCCTTTGCCACAACATTGAAATTACTGGATTGAATGGAGACCATAATATCAACAGCTCCTGGTGCTGTTGAGGTAGGTGAAGAAGTAGCTGTAGGTGAACTGGTAGTTGTAGGAGTACCGGTTGCAGTCGGAGACGTAGTTGCAGTTGCTGTAGCCGTGGGCGTAGCTGAAGGCATCCCGGTAGCTGTGGGTGTGGCGGTAGGCGTGGGTGTTCCGGTTGGTGTCATTGTTGGTGATTCTGTGGCAACGGGCGTCATGGTTCCAGTAGCAGTCGCTGTTGCAGCAGCTGTAGCGGTTGCAGTCGCGGTCGGAATAGGAGTGGCTGTCGAGGTTGCTGATGCAGTCGCCGTAGCAGTAGCCGTTGGAGTGGGAGTTGATCCGGCAGGCATTATTTGTGTAGTCATCATCTTGATCTGGGGCATGGAAGCCATCGTTGAACTGGGGACCCAGACCATTACTGAGGAGACCGCCGGAGCGGATAACGGAGTACTATCGCTGTTTACCAGTTCAGCTGAAAATACATGTAGCCCGGGACTTACATTCGGCCAGATATATGAAGTGGCTGCATTTGAAACGTACGTCCCTGCCGCGGAGAAAGCTGGCACGCCCTGTTCAATTGGTGGCACCGCATCCATGAAGTAAATTATGCTCCCCTGACCGGATGCGACATTAAAGTTGACCATATTCACCGATACCATGACGTCAGATCCTCCGGTGGCAGGAGTTGTTGGGCTAGGAGAGGCTGTTGCGGTAGGTGAAATTGTGGCCGTAGGCGTGGCGGAGGGCATTCCAGTAGCTGTAGCCGTGGGCGTAGCTGAAGGCATCCCGGTAGCTGTGGGTGTGGCGGTAGGCGTGGGTGTTCCGGTTGGTGTCGTCCCTACTGTAGGTGTTGCTGATGCAGTTGCTGTTGGAGACGCAGTAGCCGTTGGTGACATTGTGGCAGTTGGAGATGATGTAGCCGTCGCTGTAGCAGTTGGACTAGACCCTGCCATCACCTGAACGGTTATGGATTGTATATTCGGGAGTGTGGAACCTCCCGAAGTTGTAGATGTTGTGTTTGGTGTCCCTGATACACAGGAAACTACAAGCGCTATGATCGCTGTTAGCGCTACAGCAAACAACAAAAAGTAATGTTTGCTAAAGTGAAAAGTTTGTTTTCTCATTTTGTCCTCCAGTAATATTTTTGCTAATTTTTAAGAAATATTTTTATGTCAAATGTATGTAATTTTCATTGTAATTTTCCTCCTCATCTCTTTAATTCTTCAATTTATATCTTAATCTTGCCCCCCTCGGTTTTTATCCGCCAGAATATACATTTTCATTAAAACTAATAACCGACCCATTGACCGACATTTATATTTCATCCGGTACGAGAACCATAATTAATTCGGTATTTATGTTTACTTGTAATTAAGCAGTTATGGCCTTTGGCAACCCAAGGGAACAATTTACCAAACGTGTCTACCTGTACAATGTAACTAAATGAAAGACAGATCTGGTTGAACTTTGCTTACATGAAATGACGTAGATATTCTTTTGATTACGCTTTGGTTATCCTAATGGATTTAGTAGACGTTGCCTTGCTAAAAGGCTAAGCTGTAAGCATTTTTCCTGTCCTATCATTACGCAGTTTTATTGATGCCTCACCTTTGGTGCAGGCCTTAAAATATAGGTAAAGATTAGAAATTGTACCTGTTTCCTGATAACAAAAAGGAGGTATTGATATGCCTAGAGAAGACAGAAACCTGATATCCAGAGAGGCCCAGGAAAGGCTTATCGAAGGCGCTCGTAAAGGCGGAAAATCGCCGAAACATTTCACCACTGAAAGCAAAGAAAGACAAAGAGCCGGAGCGAGGAAAGGGGGACAGCATTCTCATATGCATGACCCTGGGAGAAGTATCTAGAGATTTCAAATAAGATTCCAATTAAAAATAAATGCTTGCTCTTCAAAGGAGGGACTAGATGCCTGCGAGAAAAAGAAGTGAAGGATTGATGTCAAAGGACGCTCAGGAAAGATTAATCGAAGGCGCCCGAAAAGGAGGAAAGGCCGAAAAGCATTTTACGGCTGAGAGCAAAGAAAGACAGAGGGAAGGTGCCCGGAAGGGTGGGGAAGCCCCCAAGCACTTTACCTCCGAGAGTAAGGAACGCCAGATTGAAGGCGCTCGAAAGGGAGGTCAACATTCCCATATCCATGATCCAGGCCGGCAGGAATAAATCGAGGCTTTTCCCAACTGAGAAGGATAGAATCGGAAACACCTGGCCACTCCGTAATAATTCCATTATTAGGAGGTAATGAATGACTACCAGGCAGTCAAAAGCAAAAAGCACTGCTCCAAAGGGATCTTCAAAAACAACTTCTGATCATGATGTGATTAGAAAATGGGCAGAAACTCGTAACGCCAAACCGGCATCAGTGAAAGGGACAGGAGGAAATAATATAGGAGTACTTCGTTTGATGTTTCCCGGTTACAGTTCCGGGCGAAGTCAATCGTTACGAGAAATATCATGGGATGAATTTTTCCGAAAGTTTGATGAGAATCATCTGTCATTTATCTATCAAGATGAGACCAGTAGCGGAGTCAAAAGCAACTTCAACAAATTTATCAAGAGAAAATAATAGTGATATTTTTAATCATATTGCTGATCTCTGGAGAGATCATTAAGGAGGCAATTTTATGGCTGAGAGAAAGGGTGAACTGATGACAAAGGAAGCTCAGCAGAGATTAATCGAGGGTGCTCGCAAAGGTGGCGAGAAAGGTGGCCGAGCTAAAAAACATTTCACTCCGGAGAGCAAGGAAAGGCAAATCGAGGGAGCTCGGCGAGGTGGAGAGAAAGGCGGCCGAGCAGAGAAGCATTTTACTCCTGAAAGCAAAGAACGGCAAATTGAGGGAGCACGTAAAGGCGGGCAGCATTCACATGGTGGTCATCGGAAAGCATAAAAATAACATTTGAGGCCTTACATCGATTCTATCCTTATTTTGACCTCAACGTACTGAGCAAGCGAAGAGGAGAATGGCTATGCCCGGAGAAGAAAACGGAGAATTAATTTCCAGAGAAGCTCAGGAGAGATTGATATCCGGTGCACGCAAAGGCGGTCGGGCGAAGAAACATTTCACGCCAGAGAGCAAGGAAAGACAAGTTGCCGGAGCCAGAAAAGGAGGCCAGCATTCACACGGAGGGCACCTTACCGCCATAAGATAGTCTAACCTATTACCCAAGCTGTCTATCATAACAGTCTAATCAATTGAGACAGGACTAACATTATAAGTAATCAGGCAAAAAGGAGGACTTTCATGGCCAGGGTGATGAAGGGGCAATTAATGACCAGAGAAGCCCAGGAAAGATTAATAGAGGGTGCCCGGAGGGGCGGAAAAGCCTTCAAACATTTTACGCGCGAGAGCAAAGAAAGGCAGAGAGAAGGCGCTCGTAAGGGCGGACTGGCCAGCGCCGGCACCGAAAAGCACTATTCTCCTGAATCAAAGGAACGCCAGATAGAAGGAGCCAGGAAAGGCGGAGAACATTCCCATGTTCATGATCCCGGTCGGAAATAAAGTCCTTTCCCAGATATGGGCTTTTCCAAATCAAATGACCCACTATATACAAATCTTGAACCCAAATACCACCCCTGCCAATCAAGATTATCCCCTGCGCACTCTTTACACCCTAGATACATTTTGTTAAACTATCTTTACATAGTGCAACATCTCGTTTAGGGTAAACAGAAAAGCAATGCCGAATGGAGGTGCTATATGGGCAGTCGAGATTTTTCCGGCCGGGAGAAGAAGAAACCCAAGAAGGATGCAAAGAAACAACCCCTCATTTCAACTAACATCCAGCCGCCACGTCCTGACGTAATTTAAA
>DEUU01000478.1:4444-5617 GCA_002362735.1 Dehalococcoidia bacterium UBA3254 | reverse complement strand
GAAGCCAGGGTAACTCCGCTGACTGCTCCGAAGAGAGCATTGGCTATCACGGTAGCAATCAATAACCCGCCCCGTATCCGGGATACCCAGCTTCTCACGGCGATATAGGCGCCTTCCGCAATTCCACTCTCGCCTGCCAGGATACCCATTAGCAGAAACATGGGAACCACAGCAAAAGTATAATCAGCCGTAATATTATAGGGGGCATTGGTGGCCTGTCCCATGACAAAAGCAATCCCTCCGACCATCCAGAGCCCTGCAATTCCGGGCAACAGCATCGCGATATAGATAGGTACCCCTATACCAAGTAAAGCCAACATGCTGATGAAACAGGCGATACCTATCCATGCATTAGGCGTCATTTATCTTAACCTCTTTATTCAGAATAATCCGAACTCCTGGCACTAAATGTGACTCACATCAACCTCAGGCGAAGATTCCACTCTGGAATTCCGGTGGGCAGCGATAGTCCTGGTCAACGCCAAAATGGAGGCGATTGTTAGAAGGATAAAGCCGATAAGGACAATGATTGAGGAAGGCCAGTAGGGGAACCGTATTGTGCCACCGCTTCTATGGATACCGGTAAACATTTCCTGTACCAGGAAGACAGACCTCCAGCTAAAGAAAGCACAGACCAGGGCTTCTATTAAATAGGCAGTCAACTTCAAAACATGACTCACTCTCCGAGGCCAGTGGAACATCTCATCTATGCGGATATGGCCTCTTTCCAGTTCAACGAAAGCCAAAGCTCCAAAAAGCATCGGTACATTCAGCTCCGTGACAAACTCAACTGCGCTGGGTATGCCGGCTTTAAATATTTTGGCGCTTACCACGTCTACCACTGAAAGCAGCATACTGACCGCCAGTGCTACTTCCGCCATGATGACGAACCATTTGATAAAGCGGGTAGCAACGGCTTCAGTAATTGGCCATAAATTACCCCTCATATTAATCGTTTACTCCTCCAACTGAAAATCAGCCCTTTAGATTAACATAGAGGGGACTTAACTGCTTTCTCAATAATAACCTTCAATTTCAGTCCCCTCTGGCTCATTTACCCGATTAAATGAGTACTAATCGGCAGGTTTATTTGCCTAAGGCAATCTGATTCCAGTATTTCAAGACTACCTTGGCTTCTTCACCCTTGCCCAGCTTGGTAGCCGTATCCAGCAT
>DEUU01000478.1:0-4270 GCA_002362735.1 Dehalococcoidia bacterium UBA3254 | reverse complement strand
TTATTTGCCTAAGGCAATCTGATTCCAGTATTTCAAGACTACCTTGGCTTCTTCACCCTTGCCCAGCTTGGTAGCCGTATCCAGCATGGTGTTATTCATAATGGTGGACTGGCGTATAAATAAATCTTTAGCTTCAGCCTCCGGTAAAGTCCTGGCATACTTAAAAAGCTTGACGCCTTTCTCAACATCCTCCTTATCCTTTACAATGCTGTAAGCTGAGGCAGCCTTGCCTTCCTCTAAAAAGAGCGTTTGAATATCCGGGGGTAGCTTGTTCCAGGTATTCGTGTTAATAGTCAGGTAAGCTCCGGCAGCGAACATATTATCTGCCAGCCAGGTGTTAGCGACCTCATACCATTTCAGTCCTACAGCCGCCCCAAAAGCCAGAGTGGTAGCATCAACTACCCCATTTTTGAGAGCTTCATACATCGCGTTTATATCCACGGATATAATGTTATATCCCATTTCAGTCAGCGCCTGGTAGTTCGGGAAGGCGCCTATCTTTTTTCCTTTCAAATCAGCTAAACTGGAAATTGAATCTTTAGCCGCGAAACCTGAAGGACCAACACTCATAACGAACAGCGTTTTAAAATTGTTAGCCGCATCTTCCTTGTCTAATATGGCTTTGGTTTCCGGTATCTCAAACATAAGTTTGTTCATTAATCCCAGGGAGGCATCTTGACCTCCAAGGTTCCAGACCATATAAGCATGAAGCGGTAATTTATCTCTGTATTGTGAGATAACGTGGAACCCCATATCAACCGAGCCGCTGGAAACCAGGCCAACCGTCTCGGTCATTTTCCCCAGTACGGCTCCGAAATAGCGCTCAAACTTTACCCTACCACCACTCTTTTTCTCAACGTTATCCATAAAATAGTTAATGACGACCGATGGTAACTCCGAAGTCTGTGAAGAAGAGGTAAATTTCAGCGTAATCGGCTGAACCGGGGTAGTAGCGGCAGCAGTTGTAGCAACAGCAGCTTTTGTCGTTGTTGGTGCTGAGGATGTCGCTGTTGATGGAGGAGCTGAAGTTGAGGTGGATGGTGAGGCACAGCTCGTTATTAATAAGGATGCTGAAATTAAAACTAGAAAGAGAATCCAGAAAGATTTTTTCAATGACTTCCTCCTTTATAATTTAACTGCCTGATGATAAAAAAAGAGTTATTAAGATTATTATTTGCCTAAGGCAATCTGATTCCAGTATTTCAAGACTACCTTGGCTTCTTCACCCTTGCCCAGCTTGGTAGCCGTATCCAGCATCGTGTTATTCATAATAGTGGACTGGCGCATAAATAAATCTTTGGCTTCTGCATCTGGTAATGTCCTGGCATTTTGGAAAAGCTTTATGCCGTTCTGGAATTCCTCTTTATCCTTTTCAATGCGGTAAGCCTGGGCAGCCTTGGCTTCATCTGCAAAAATCGTCTGAATATCCTTGGGTAGATTGCTCCAGGTCTTCAAATTCATGGTTACATAGGCTCCGGAAGGGTACATGCCATCCGATACCCAGGTACTGGCAACCTCATACCATTTCAACCCAACAGCAGCAGTAAAGGCGAGAGCCGTGGCATCAACTACCCCATTTTTGAGAGCCTCGTACATCGCGTTTATATCCACGGATATGATGTTATATCCCATTTCAGTCAGCGCCTGGTAGTTCGGGAAGGCGCCTATCTTTTTTCCTTTTAATTCACTCAAACTGTTAATTAGATTTTTAACCGCGAAACCGGAGTTGCCAACGCTTATTATAAAAAGAGTTTTTAAATTGTTATCCTGGTCTTCCTTATCCAAAATCGCCTTGGTTTCCGGTATTTCATACATGAGCTTGTTCTGCAGGGCTACTGAGGCATCCTGCCCTCCCAGGTTCCAGACCATATAGGAGTGAAGCGGTAATTTGTCTCTATAATTTGAGATGGAAAAATAGCCCAGATCAACCGAACCGCTGGAAATCAAGCCTATTGTCTCAGTCATTTTCCCCAGTACAGCTCCATAATAGCGCTCAAATTTCACCCTGCCCCCACTCTTTTTCTCAACGTTATCCATAAAATAGTTTGAAGCTACGGATACTCCTTCAGTAGGCGCCGAAGAAGAAGTGAATTTCAAAGTAATCGGCTGAACGGGAACGGCGGTAGTTGTAGAAGCAGATTGAGTCGGTGCGGGTGCTGAGGATTTGGCGGGAGTGGTAGAAGTTGATGGTGATGCACAACTCGTAATCATTAGAGCTGCCGAGATCAAAACCAACAGGGGAATCAGGAATGCCTTTTTCATTAATTTCCTCCTTTATTTTGGAATTAGAATAGAGCATAATTAGTCGATCTAATTAGCTTGTAATAAAGGGTTATTTTTGAAAGAGCACTCGCCTTTCATTAGATGTCAACCTGTTTATTCCGTTTTCCAGGGCAAAATGATTTATTTTTAAAGATAGTTCTTGATCTCTTTATGTGCGCTGGGGAAATAATGTGCGGATACGAATAACTATATCCTTATTCATATACGTATCGCCTATAAGACTTCATCTTAGATTATACCACACCATGTCAATTAGTATCTTGAATGGATTCCACTTATTTCGGGTTAATGTTTCAAAATACCGGGGTAAAACGCTTCTTTCCAAACACCTTCTGTCTCAACTCTAAAAAACTTGACGCCCCATTCCCTATCCCGTAAAATGTATAGACTTAGAACAGGCCGGTAACAGGTCGGGCTCTACGCAGTGGATGTAAATCCGCAGGACTAAGTAGTTCATCCTGCGGGTTTTTTTATATCAAAAACTGGATGTGGGGTCGGCAAAATATAGGAGAATTTGAAGAGTGGCGAATAATATTACACCACCCACCAATCTCAATCTGAATATCGATAACCTTCGAGGTCTGTCTGCATCGGAAGTCGCTAATCGACTTAAAACCGAGGGGTATAATGAACTGCCCTCCGCCCGCCGGAAAGGCATCCTTTCGATCGCCTTTGAAGTCATCCGCGAGCCCATGTTCTTGCTTTTGATCGCCTGTGCCTTGATTTATATCTTTTTAGGCGATCTCCAGGAAGCTCTGATCCTTTTAATATTCGTCTTCGTCATTATCGGAATTACTTTTTATCAGGAACGGAAAACTGAACGGACCCTTGAAGCGTTGCGGGACCTTTCGAGCCCCCGCGCCCTGGTAGTCCGGGACGGTGAGCAAAAAAGAATCGTCGGCCGGGAGGTTGTCCGCGGCGATATTTTGATTTTAAATGAAGGTGACCGCGTCCCAGCGGATGCTTTCGTCATCTCGGCTACGGACCTTTCTGTGGATGAGTCTCTTCTTACCGGTGAATCGGTGCCTGTCCGTAAGGCTTCGGGGGATGCTTCTATGTCCATGTCACGCCCCGGCGGTGATGATTTACCTTTCGTTTTCTCCGGCACTCTGGTAGTACGCGGCCAGGGTGTTGCCGAAGTTAAAAATACCGGCATTAATACGGAAATGGGAAAAATCGGTAAGTCCCTCCAAAAAGTAGAGCCGGAAGACACTCTGCTCCAGAAAGAGACCCGCCGTATTGTACGTAATATAGCCCTTATCGGACTTGGCATCAGTCTTTTGATATTCATTGTCTACTGGATTACCCGGGGAGACTGGCAGCACGGTCTTCTCGCCGGTTTGACTTTGGGTATGGCTATCTTGCCGGAAGAGTTCCCGGTGGTTCTGACCATCTTTCTGGCCCTGGGAGCCTGGCGTATTTCCCAGAATCATGTCCTTACCCGGCGCTCCCCGGCTGTCGAGACCATGGGGGCAGCCACAGTCCTGTGTGTGGACAAGACCGGAACGTTAACCCTTAACCGTATGTCCGTCGCTAAAATGTTTGCCGGAAATCAGTTTTTTGATCTGAGTATAAATAAGTCCGAAAAAATACCGGAAAGATTCCACGAGCTGATTGAATACAGCATTCTGGCGAGTGAAATCAACCCGTCTGATCCCATGGAAAAAGCCTTTAAAGAGCTCGGGCAGGATTACCTAAGTCAGACCGAGCATCTACATAGCGATTGGAAACTGGTGGGAGATTATAACCTTACCAAACAGCTTCTAGCTCTGTCTCACGTTTGGGAATCGCCCACGCGTACAGACTATGTGATTGCTTCCAAAGGCGCCCCCGAGGCGGTGGCTGATCTTTGTCATTTTAACCCGTCTATGATGCGCGAAACGGCGAAAAATATCGCGGTCATGGCCGATGAAGGACTGAGAGTGCTGGCGGTTGCGAAGGCCCACTTTAAACAGGCGGCTTTACCTGAAAAGCAGCATGATTTTAC
>DEUU01000413.1:4198-4988 GCA_002362735.1 Dehalococcoidia bacterium UBA3254 | reverse complement strand
CAGTTTTTGGCTCCGGTAATGCCTTTCTCAGCCATTATCGCAGCGGTTATCCCTCCTTTCGCTGCTAATCCTGCTGCGATTCCTTTGGTAAGAGCGCCATCGTGAATGCACTGCAAATTGCCTGCACACTGATGGTAGGCGATTCCCAGAGCATTAAGCATAGCCTCCTGATCCAGCTTCATTATTCTTCCAGCGACAACCGCTGAACCCAGGTAGCCATAAAGTGAAGTCGGAAACCATCCGGACTCGACGATGCTGCCCTTTGGACGGCTGGCTAATGCCAGACGATTCACAAAATCAGTACCCAGCGCCAGGCTTGTGATTAATTCTTTCCCTGTCACCCCACCCATTCTTTCCGCTACGGCAAAACCTGTAGACACTGAAGTGCATCCAATGTGCACCAGCGTTGAAGGACAACCATCGTCATAATCCAGGGAATGTATCATCGTACCGTTGGCTAAAGCAGCCTCTGGAGCCGGACACTTGATTCCGGCGCCGATCACCGTACTCTGTTTATTACCACCCCACTCTTGGATTACATCCAGTAATTCTCTTATTCCAGGTGCAGATGACCCGGCCAGAGCCGTAGCCAGACTATCCAGAACTTCGCACTTGACGATCTCTCTAACCTTAACCGGGAGGTCCTCATAGCCTATTTCCGACCATTTCTTCACAAATTGGGTAATTACATCATTCATCGTTTGCTCCTGAGGTTATCCGGTTACAAACTACATTTATTATAATGAAGACAAAATCTCAATAAGGCAGACTTGACTTCTGGAAAGAAAAT
>DEUU01000413.1:0-3882 GCA_002362735.1 Dehalococcoidia bacterium UBA3254 | reverse complement strand
GCATACCGAATGACGAGAGTAATAATTATAGTACTTCGGAGCTAGGAAAATCTCAAAGATGTTCTCTTCTACTTTCATTCAAGTATAGGTTGGTCAAATTAGAGTGTCAACCATAATTAAAGGAAATCCAAATCCATAACTAAAGATACGGATTAGTGACTTTATCTACTCTACCTGGTTTATTGACTAAATGCCGGTATCATATTATACTTACTAAAATACTTTAACTGGTTGATTAATGTAGATAATCGGGCAACATGGCATTCGCCATTTTATATATTAATCGGTAGATTATCGTTTCTTTGAAAATATCCACCTGTTCTTACCTTTTCTTAAATGAATTTTGATAACAACTTAAGATAGTAAAAATTCCAAAGGAGGATGGTATCATCATGAAAAGGTTTTATGTCCTGTTTTCCTTGGCAATTGTCTCCGTGTTGATTCTTAGTCTGGCCATCTCCTGTGCCTCTCCTACCCCGACCACAACAGCGCCGGCACCAACCACGTCAGCTCCGACTACATCAGCACCTGCTCCAACTACATCAGCACCTGCTCCAACCACCTCAGCACCTGCTCCTTCTACTACGGCTGCCCCCAAGGCCATTAAGCTTGTATACAGCGTCAACGATCCGGAGCCTGGCTTGATGGGAGATGCTTTCAAATGGTGGTCCAGCGAAATCAATAAGCGTACTAATGGCCAGGTCACCGTACAAATATTCTGGAACAGCGCTCTGGCAAAAATGCCCGAACAACTTGAAGCAGTCCAGAAAGGCACGGCCGATATGGGCAACATCTTGGCCGCCTATCACCCCCAGGTTTTTCCCTTGCACGGTAATCTGGAACATATGACGGTATTCCATAATAAACCCTTATCCCGTATCATGATGAATGATGCCCTGGACAAGTTAGTTCCTGAGGCCGAAGCTGAATGGGGAAAGGCCGGTCTGGTAAAGGTTTTCACTACTACCCCTAACGCCAACTATCATTACTACACCGTTAAACCGATCACGAAACTGAGCGATTTCAAAGGCCTTAAAACAAGAGCTACCGGCTTTTTGAATCCTGCGATTGTCGAAGCTATGGGTGGAACGACGGTCGGCCTGACCGGCACCGATGAATATGACGCTCTGGTCAAAGGCACGCTGGATGCGACGGCTGAGGATCTTGATTCCGTGATCCGCTTTAGAGCCATAGAGATCGTTAAAGGTGTGGTCCTGGTTGGCGTAGGTGCTAACAACGGGATGACGGCATTGATGAAAGCGGAAGTCTATAATCAGTTACCAGATAATGTAAAAAAGGTCATCGCTGATCTACGCGATGAATACCCCAAGCATTTTATCGAAATGTTTAAAAACTATTTCAACACTGTGAGTATACCGGCCGTCCAGAAATACAAAGTGCAGGTCTACAACCTTACCGACGACGATTGGAAGACTATAAAAAGCAATCCTAAGATTATGGCTTTGCAAACTGGATGGGTTGACAAGGTAGCCGGTTATGCCCCTTCTCTGTCGAAGGACAGGATAACCGCGATAGGCAAGCTGTACCAAGAAAAATTAGCGGAGATGGACAAGCTTTATCCCGATACTCTGGCTCCAGGACAATAGGCAAATCGTAAGGTGTCATCTTGCGTCAGAGATTTAGAGGCGCAAGGTGACACCTTAATAAATGAAAGATAAGAAAGTAAAAAAGAGATGAACAAAATTGCTTCAACTCTAATATCTATAGATAAGGTCCTGGGTAAGATATATCTTTTCCTTGCTGCAATCTGTGGTCTCGTCTGGGTCCTGTTTATGCTTATGACCGTAGGCGACGTCACAGGCCGCTATGTCTTTTCGGCTCCTATACCGGGTACCGTGGAGATAGGTGGGGTTGTTCTGGCTTTTGCTGTATTTATGAGCTGGGCGGCAGTCCTGTACAGAAACCAGCATATCAGAATATACATCATCTGGGACCGCCTTTCGCCCAGAGGGAAATTTTGGATGGATATCCTGTGTTACGTGTGCGGTTTCGCGGTCATTGTTCCAATAGCCTACTATGGTCTCTCCTTTGCTGTAAATTCTATCATGATTAAGGAATTTGGCATCACTTATGGCATTCCGCTGTGGCCGGGAAAACTGTCTTTATTTATCGGATGCTCATTATTATCTCTTGAATTCTTAATGCAATTGTTAATCCGTATATTTTCCAGGTCAGCGACACCGGTAGCCACTACCGTCGCTGCTGAGGAGCAGCTCGATGCCTAGTCCTGAGATAATAGGAATCCTCGGTTTCGTTCTCATGTTTGTTCTCCTGGCTCTGGGAATTCATGTTGGAATTACCCTTGCTATCGTCGGCTTTTTCGGATGCGCAGCGATGCTTGGTTTCGCCAGAAGTCTCAGCCAGGTAGTAGCGACCCCTTATTTCACGGTCTCCGATTACGCCTTTGTAACTCTACCTATGTTTATCCTGATGGGAGAAATAGCCTTTCAGGGCGGTATTGGTATTCTTTTGTATAAAGTCGCCGCCAAGTGGTTGGGACGTCTCCCCGGTGGATTAGCTATAGCCACCGTCGCTGCCAACGCCCTGTTCGGGGCCATTAGCGGTTCCACCTTAGCGGCTACGGCGACCTTCGGCAAACTGGCTGTTCCCGAGATGATGCGCTATAACTATGATAGGAAACTGGCGACTGGAGTAGTGGCTTCCGCCGGGACCCTGGCCGTGATGATTCCACCCAGTGGTACGATGGTCATTTATTGCATCATGACTGACGTCTCTCTGGGTAAATTAATGATGGCCGGGTTTGTACCTGGTATCCTTATCGCTATCATTTATATGGTCCTGATCTTGGTCAGATGCCGCTTCAATGTAAATCTTGGACCTCCTTCAGCTGAGATTGTAAAATGGAGAGAGAGATGGGCCTCGATTAGATGGTTAATACCGCTAATGGTGATTGTGATTGTGATGATGGGCGGTATCTATACCGGCATCTTTTCACCTATCGAGGCTGGCGCCGTGGGAGCTTTTACCGTATTGATAGTAGTCCTGGTTCGCCGTGGTATTTCCTTTTCTCAATTTAAAGAAGCTATTACCAGTACCACGGCGACCACCGGCATGATTTGCCTGGTTCTTGTCGGAGCCATGGTGTTTGGAAAATTCCTGATGCTCACCAATCTTCCAGACCACCTGCTAACCTGGGTTAACAGTTTAAGCATCCCACCCATCGGTGTCTTAATCGTAATACTGCTTATTTACATCATTCTGGGTTGCATTATGGATGTACCGTCCATGCTGGTAATCACATTGCCGATATTCTATCCGTTATTAAGTGGACTCGGGTTCGATGGCGTCTGGCTGGGCATCCTGGTTATCCTGGAAGTAGAGATGGGTGTTGTTACACCTCCCATTGGTATGAGTGTCTTTGTCTTGAAATCAGTGGTGGGAGATCTTGCTACTGTCGGAGACATTTTCCGTGGTATCGTACCCTTTTTCGCTATGGATGTTCTTATTATGGTTTTTCTGGTCGCTTTCCCAACACTCTCACTCTGGCTTCCTTCCATGATGTTTAAATAACTTTAAGACATCCCACTGTTATATATGAACATAAAGGGTATCTAATCAAACGGATACCCTTTATATTCAAAGGAAGAATCAAGCTATGAAATTAAATAATAAAATCGCTATCGTTACCGGAGCCGGACAGGGTATGGGAAAAGCCATTGCTTTGACCTTTGCCAGAGAAGGAGCGGATGTGGCCGTAATTGATATTAACCTGGCGAACGTCGAAGGAACTGCTTCTGAAGTGAAAGCCCTGGGCCGCAGGTCCATGGTTTTCCAAACAGACGTTTCCAAAGAGATGGAAGTTAACCGTATGGTGGAGCAGGTCATCAATGAATGGGGTGG
>DEUU01000261.1:443-3957 GCA_002362735.1 Dehalococcoidia bacterium UBA3254 | reverse complement strand
CGGTCCTTTTATTGGTGGGATACTCACCGAGAACCTGGGCTGGAGAAGTGTCTTCGCCATTAACATCCCCGCCGGAATAATCGTCATCCTGCTCCTTCTGGTCAGCGTTAAGGGAGAATGGCGCGAAGCGCAAGGAGAGAAATTCGATTATCCGGGGACGATCATCTACGGCTTGGGACTGGTGGCTCTGATGTATGGCTTTTCGCTCTTGCCTGAGGTTGTTGGCGGGGTTCTGATATTCATCGGCATAATGGCCTTAATCGGTTTCCTCAGATGGGAAAGCCGGACTACCAGTGCCATTCTGAATGTCCAAATTTTCCATAACAACCGGCCGTTCATATTCTCGAATCTGGCTGCGCTGGTAGCTTACAGTGTTGTCTTTGCCATCTCCTTTCTGATGAGCCTGTACCTCCACGACATCCGGGGGCTGAGCGCTGACCTTGCGGGGCTGGTACTCGTTTCTCAGCCGGTCGCCCAGACCATTCTATCTCCGATAGGCGGTAGATTATCCGATAAAGTAGAACCTCGTATTATGTCTTCCGTTGGCATGGGATTGCTCTTTGTTGGGCTCCTGGTCTTTAGTTTTGTCGGCTCGGCTACTCCCATGGTCCTCATAGTAGGGATTCTAATACTGTTAGGCATTGGCTTTGGCTTGTTTTCTTCTCCCAATGCCAACGCCATTATGAGCTCGGTGGTCCCTAAATTTTATGGCGTCGCCTCGGCGGTGATGAGCACCGTGCGCTCCGTGGGACAGATGTTCAGCATGGGTATTACTATGACGGCTCTGGCGGTCATCGTCGGAAGGGTGGCGATTGTCCCCCAAAATTACGCTGCGCTACTAAACTCCACTCGAGTAGTATTCGGGGTTTTCGCTTTTCTCTGCTTGCTGGGGATCTTCGCTTCGCTGTCCCGCGGGAAAATAAGACCGGACTTAAACCAACAAAATCACGGCCAATAATTGGGGAAATGCTATAATATGGGCTATGGACAAGTATAAGGTTTACGTTGATGATAACTTTCATCACGGTGATGAAAACGAACGTTATTTGCTCGGAGAATACGATACCCGTGAGGCTGCTTTAGCTGCCTGTATCGCCAAAGTGGAAGAGTATTTTGAAAGGCTTGAAAAGGGCAAATACAGCTTCCAGGAACTTTGGGATGGCTATATGATGTACGGCGAAGACCCCTTCATTATCAATGACGGTCCGGGAGAACGATTTTCTGCCTGGGAATACGCCAAACAAAGATGCCGGGAATTTTGCGCTTGAACCCTGGACATCCTCACACTGGGGATACCCCTCAGTGATGTCTACTTTACAGCCAGGGTTTCTTCACCCAGAACATGCCAATACCAAATAGAGTTAGAAAGACGCCCACGATTAAGAATATCACGCGCACAAATTTCAAGACCAGGGAAAGATTCCAAAAAGAAGGAATGCTCTCGCCCGCGTTTTCTTGAATATTACCTAACAGTTGAGTAATGGGCGGGTAAAAAACCGTACTAACCAGAAGGAATACCACTCCCATCAACAGAAAAATCAAAGGAATCAGGAATTTCAATTCACCTCCCCGATCAGCCCTGGTATCCGGTAAGCCCCGTCCATCTTTCCTATATTTTTAGTCGTGTTTATTTTAATACGTATAGCCTCAATATTGCCAGTAAAGGCCTCCGGAAGTATCTGTGACAAGTCAGTAGGTAGAATATGAATTGCTTTGTCATCCCAACTCATCTGTCATCCAAGCGCAAGCCTGCCCCGTACTCCGATACGGGGCAGGGATCCAGTAGGACAAACTTTTCACTTTTACATTTAATATTTGTTACTGTTTACGTACTCAATGATTTGACTTAAGACATAATGGATTTCCCGGTAAAGGGAACCAGCAGTACCTTAACAATTGATGGATTTTACCACTCTTGTAACAGAAAGGGTTGTCCGCAGAGCGCCTTCTTAACTTCTTCAAATACATTCCGGCCGTTCTTCCGGACGGTAGAGATATAGCCCCGGATCCGGGCAAAACACTCAGCCCCATGAAAGGAGCGGAAGGTACCACTGACCTTATCTTTCAGCTTCACCATCCGCAGATCTCTCTCCGCCAGATTATTATCAAAAGGCACCCGGAAATCATGCATGAAAGCCAGTGTACTTTCCTTATGCTCCAGGAGACGTCCAATAAAATTCAGTTGTTTCGTCTTCTTGGGCTTGCCGCGCTTCCCGGTCCTGACCGGCGCAGGCACGCTTGTCAGTGCCCCTTCCAGAATTTCACAGTAGTGGCTTTCAAGATCTTGCAGAGATTGTGAATCAAGGTGATCTTGACCGGCTTGCTGGGCTTTCTCTACCGCCGCTTTCGCTTCCCGTAAAAGATCAGCTAGAGGCCGAGCCCAGAAGGCTTTCTCTTCTTCCTCAAAGAAGATCAATTCCCGCAAATGATGGGCATTGCAACAGCCATGCCGGCATTGATACCCAAAATAGGATTTATAGTCATCATGGATGGCTCTCCCCTGAAAATGAGGCAAGATCCCAATGCGGTTTATAGCCGCTTGACCTCTCTTGTCATCCACCGCATAATGCGTGAGTTCCTTTGTGGAGGTAACATGGACCCACCTCGATTTCCCATTTACGGAGAGACCCGTTTCATCATTATGGATAACTTCGCTATGCACCAGGTGGAGTTTGCTCTTGGCCTCAAAATCTGCCAGCTTGGTATAAAGTTTATTCTGGAAGGAGCAGACCGTGGATTCATTCACCCGGTAGCCGATGAGATGCTCCATGAGCTCACTGATACGCTCACAGCTCAGATATTCGTGGTCAGCCAGAAGGCTCACCATAGTCTGAATGTTGATTCCATACTGGACAGGAGCACTAACCTTGCAGGGAAAGCCAGCCGCCGTCAGATGGCCGCAGGCACATCTCTTTTTCTCCACCTGATACTCCGTTACCTCACAGACAATAGCTGGGATATCAAAGACCTGACGTCTCTCATAGCCTTCGACAGGGGTGTTGGAAAGGTCATTCCCGCACTGCTCACACTTGGTGACACTATAACGGAAGGTATGAGTGGGATTATTGACCATTTCCAGGGTCTTCCCCGGATGCCCCAACTGACCTCCCTGAGGCTTGTCGGTCTTTTTCCTTAAATTCTTGATAGTATGCGGGGACTGACTGGGAGGCAGATGGCTGTTATGGCTATCTTTATGAATCTGCTCTTCCAGTTGCCGGATACGCTCCCCCTGTTGGACAACCATCGCTTCCAATAAGGCGATGGTTTTTCCTAGCTGGGCAATGGTCTGCTGCTGATCCAGAATAATGGTAACCAGTTCCGGCTTGGTAAGATTCATCAAATCCAAAGGCAGGTATTTCGATTCCATGAACATGATATACCATACAATCTGGCGAATATCTCGTTTTGCTTGACCATGGTATAGCCGGTTGGATAATATCATTTACCCTGCCTGTTTAATTTTTGATTCTATGAGTACCTAAATGGTAACTAAAGCTGACTATAATCAGCTACT
>DEUU01000261.1:0-226 GCA_002362735.1 Dehalococcoidia bacterium UBA3254 | reverse complement strand
ATTCTATGAGTACCTAAATGGTAACGAAAATAAAACCGTTAACCTCTTTCTCTAAAGATGGTCGGACTCATTTGGTTATAATTTGGTCCAATTTATTTTTTTTTGCAAAGACTCTGAGTTGATTGCGTAGGTGTGGCAAGTTAGCAGGTAGATGACCTGATTCAGGCTAATCTCAGGTTGTCCTTCCAGACTTGATCAAGCTGTCCTTCGGACAGCCGCTGTCCCA
>DEUU01000224.1:684-3150 GCA_002362735.1 Dehalococcoidia bacterium UBA3254 | reverse complement strand
GTTTTACACGGCATACCCTACTACTATTGTTTTCTACTTGACTAAAAACCTGAGGATTACCGATTGAAGTGGTCTGTTCATATTACCGGTTCAGCGGAAATGTGTGATGGGCGCCGTCCGCTGCAAACGCTCATCTGGCCCGAGTTTACTACTTCTTTTAATCAGACTTTAACGTCTTGCCGTCTTTAATTATAATTGTAGTATCTGCGAAGGCGGTTCCTGCAATCTTTACCGGATTATCCGCCCCGCCGATAATAGATAATTTGAGGCCTTCAAACACCATATACTTATCATTACTTATCCCAAGAATGCCGTCGGTAGCGCACCATTTGCCGCTGCCATCTTCTTGAAACAGCTTCACACTTACAGGAGACTTGGCGACATACTGAGAAGAAAATTTGAGGTCATTATCAATATGTGCGGCTGATTTAGTATCCCAGTGCACTAAGCCAAATATAATTTTTAGATTATTACCAGAGAGACTAATTCTTTGATGGGCGTTTAATAACAACTGCCGGCTATCCAGCTCTCCCCATGAAGATTTAATCTTTTCGCCACCCTTACCACTCGCAATAAGAACTCCCTTGATTGGTAATGTCTCATCTTCGGCAAAGGCATCACCACCGAAAAAAAAGCCTACGGTCAAAACAAAATATAAAAATACACCCATCGCAATAACATTAACAGAACCTTTGCAGAAATTGATTTTAACCATAACCTACCTCCTTTAGAATTTGAATAGATAAAGCTGCCGTAGCGTGTTGGAATTCAGATATTCAACCATCTCCCAAAAATTTCTTAAATACTAACATTTATCTTAACTCAAAGATTGGTTTCATTTTCTTGCCACCAGTTCGGTATTGGCATACGGTTTACCGTTTATAAGAATCGGATCACTGTTGCCGCCAACTACCTTGATGCGGGTGTTCTCCAGGAAAAAATATTCGCCACTCTCAATACCCAACCAACCTTGACTAGCTAACCATCCACCGGTCTTCTTGTCCTGTAAAATTATTACTTCAACGTCAAGTTTTTGATTAGTTTTCTTGACGGCCATGTTTTTACTTATTTCAACTGCTTTTTTAGAATCCATATAAATTGCACCGATTTCGATCTTCCCATTGTTCATTTTGTTTCCATTTTGCAGCAAAAATCCTCCCTTCAGAGCACCAACATCAGTTTCATACTTTTTATCATTCACAAGCCAAATTCCCTCCGGCTTGAGTTTTTCTCCCGATTTGGAGCATTGGGCCATAATTATTAGTGAGAAAATTAAAGGAATGATTAATAGAATTTCGTTCTGTTTAATTCTGTGTCTTTGAAGACTAAGCATAATTATCTTATTGCCTCCTCAGGAAGTTGTTATATTCTAATCAGGAGAGTATCGCCTCTAACGAAAACTATGAAAACCAACTATTACTATGACGCCATCGCTACGGCGATTTAAGCATCCCGTTATCTCCTGATAATACTTTAGGTTTTTAAAGAAATATGAAGGCGTGCAAGAAATGCGGTATCTTTATAAGGAAAATAGGTAGATGTCAACAATATTAAACTACTTGAGGAAAACAAATATTATATGAGCCAACCTTGGATGGGGCTATTCACTTGAGGGTTAGCAAACGATTGGCGTTAGAAATTTTGTGATTTTTTAAAATCGAGGAGCTGAGGATTACAGGAAGAAGGCCCTGACTTTCCAAATTCTCAAAAGCGATAGAACCGCCATAGATGCCCTCGAAGGAGAGGTTTCGTGCGGGGATTTTCAACCCCGGGATAATGTAAAGTCCGGGTCAACCCTCCCGCTCTTTTTCCATACTCTCTTTAATTTGGGATGCGGCTTCGCCCACAAAAAAATAAGTGGCCTGGCATCATTGCAAATATTATAGTCGAATTGTTAACCTTGAAGGGGCTGCGCAATATCCCTATGCCGAAAATTAAAGCCAACGGAATCAACATTTACTATGAAATTCAAGGTCAAGGCAAACCACTGGTCCTAATCATGGGGCTTCGGCGGAACGCCGAGTGGTGGTACTGCCAGATCCCCGCCTTGGCGGAACACTTTCAAGTGCTGGTATTCGACAACCGGGGCGCGGGCCGCTCCGATCAGCCGGCCGCGGATTATTCCATTCCCCTCTTTGCCGACGACACGGCCGCTTTGATGAAAGGTTTGGGACTTTCTTCGGCCCATGTGCTCGGCATTTCCATGGGCGGCTATATCGCCCAGGAGCTGGCCATAAACTACCCGGAATTGGTTCAAGGCCTGATCCTCGGCTGCACCGGGCCCGGAGGCAGCCAATCGGTCCTGATGAGCCCGGAACGTCTGGCAAAATTCATCGCCAACAAAGGGCTTTCCCCGGAGGACATCCTCCGCAAGGATATGGATCTCTATTTTTCGGAAGGGTTCATCCAAGAGCGGCCGGAAAAGATCGAGGAGTTTGTTGAAATCTCCAGGCGCTATTACCAGCC
>DEUU01000224.1:384-507 GCA_002362735.1 Dehalococcoidia bacterium UBA3254 | reverse complement strand
GCAAAGATATGGACATCTATTTTTCAGAAGGTTTCATCCAAGAGTGGCCGGAGAAGATCGAAGAGTTTGTTGAAATCTCAAGGCGCCATTACCAACCACCGGAGTCGTTCCTGCGGCAGTTCG
>DEUU01000224.1:0-140 GCA_002362735.1 Dehalococcoidia bacterium UBA3254 | reverse complement strand
CGTTCCTGCGGCAGTTCGCCGCCTGTCAAAAACACGATACCCTCAAGCGCCTTCACCGGATAATCCATCCCACCTTGATCATGACCGGCGATGATGATCCGTTGATCCCTCCCGAAAACTCCCGTATCCTGAAAGAAATG
>DEUU01000467.1 GCA_002362735.1 Dehalococcoidia bacterium UBA3254 | reverse complement strand
GGACGTCCTCCTTGCTATCATTCAGAATTTCGATCTAAGTCTCGTTTTGAAGAATTGTGAGCTGGTTGAAAAAGGCAAACCCCACGAGTTGATGGTAAACAACGGTGTTTATAAACAGATATATACAGCCCAATTGCAGATTGTAGAACAACCTGAAGGGTCTATTACGGAGGCATAAATATGTTTGGTGGTCCAGGTGGTCCAGGTGGCATGATGGGCCGTATGGGCGGTCCGCCCCCGGGAGCCGGTCATGGCCGTTTCCATGGCGGCATCGATGAAGAAAAGACTGACGGCAAAAGTAAATTAACTTATATGGACGTAGTCCGAAGACTGCCGAAATATTTGGGCGCAGTTAAAAAATGGATGGTACTCGGCGGTACCGGTGTCGTCATTAACACGGTAACTACTATTGTAACGCCATTAATGATAGGTCTTGCAACAAATAATATCATTGCCGGCAAAATGAACTTGGTTACTATTATTGCTCTCGTTTATGTCGGCCTGGCATTGCTGGGATGGCTGGGGCAATATATGCAAAACTTGTATTTGACGTATGCGGGGCAGGGCGTTCTCTATAAAATGCGGACGCAGATGTTTGACCATCTTCAATCCCTCTCGCTGAGTTTCTTTGACACTAATAAAGTGGGCCGGCTAATGTCTCGCATCCAGAATGATGTCGACCAGCTGCAAACGCTGGTGGCTTCGGATATTATCAACATGGCAGCCGGCGTTATTACACTCATTGCCATTGCGATAATTATGTTTTTGATGAACGTACAACTGGCCCTGATGTCCCTTTCTATCGTACCTGTGTTATTCATTATTATCTTTATCTGGCAACAGCATGCCCACAAAGCTTTCGTTAAAGCCCGCGAGACTATTGCTCTGGTAAACGACCAGCTTCAGGAGGACGTTTCCGGAATTCGCGTGACCCAGAGTCTGTCTCGTGAGAATCTGAATTTCCAGCAATTTGATGAAATTAACAAGCAAAATCTGGAAGCATCTGTGGAAGCAGTAAAACTCCAGGCGTTCATGCAGCCTATCATTCAGATACTTACTAATGGAGCTTATGCTCTTGTTTTAATATTTGGCGGCTTTATGGTACTTAATAATACCATGGAAGTAGGTACCTTACTGACCTTTATCATGTATGTACAGCGTTTCACACAGCCGGTAATGCAGATCTCGATGATGTATACGATGGTGCAAAACTCTCTGGCTTCGGGTGTCCGCATTTTTGAACTTTTAGATGTCGCACCCGAGATTAAAGATAAGCCTGATGCTATCGAAATGCCGCCAATAAAAGGAGAAATACAATTTAAGAACGTCCTTTTCTCCTATGACGCAGATGCGGAGATATTACACAATGTCAATCTAACAATTAAAGCGGGAGAGACAGTAGCCATTGCCGGGCAGACCGGTGCCGGAAAGAGCAGCCTGACGAGTTTAATCGCCCGGTTTTATGATGTACAGCAGGGCGAGGTATTGATCGACGGTTATAATGTTAAAAATGTTACCCAGGAGTCGCTGCGGAGACAGATAGGTATTGTACCTCAAGACCCCTTCCTTTTTTCAGGTACTGTCGAGGAGAATATCAAATACGGCCGTCTTGAAGCATCTCATGAAGAGGTTATCGCCTCAGCCCGGGCTGCCGGGGCTCATGATTTTATCTTACGACTTGAGAAAGGTTATGATACCTCCGTTGGTGAAAGGGGCTCCAGTTTGAGTGCTGGGCAAAGACAGTTGGTCTGTATGGCCCGGGCAATACTTGCCGACCCGCGGATTATGATCCTGGATGAAGCAACCTCCAGCATCGACACTCAAACCGAAAGGATAATGCAGGCATCTTTGCAGCAGGTAGCGAAAGGACGTACTCTGGTAATAATAGCCCACAGGCTTTCCACGATTACTACAGCGGACCGAATTATTGTACTGGAAAACGGCAATATCAAGGAGATCGGTAATCACCAGCAGCTTATGGCCAAACAGGGTTTGTATTTCCAGATGTACCAGACGCTGAGCGCACCGGTTCTGGAGCCGGGCATGAACAATTAAGATTAATGAATTTAGATTTATGAGGGCGGATCGGTATCAATATCCGCTCTCATTTTTTTGGCAATAATACTGGGGGAATTGGCTCGATTTTATCAAGAATTCAAAGTCTGGATTTATTTGGCGTTTGATATTTGATTATTGGAATTTGGAATTTTCCCGGTTATTATTCTTAAGTCATAAATCTTGTATCTTATATTAATTTCTTCCTACCCTGGCATATGTCATTTCATAAAGCCTTTTATACAGCCCATTCTCATGAATCAAATCGTCATGACGTCCCTGCTCCACGATCTTGCCTTTATCCAGCACTATAATGAGGTCAGCATCACGGACTGTGGACAGGCGGTGTGCTATTACTACGGTAGTCCTGTCTTTCGTCAGCTCCTTCAATCCTTGTTGCAGGACATGTTCGCTGTATGAATCTATATTGGCAGTGGCCTCATCGAGGAGTAAGATAACCGGATTTGCCAGCAATGCACGGGCGAAGCTGATAAGCTGGCGCTGCCCCATACTGAGGTTTTGTCCCCGCTCTTCCAAAACTGTGTCATAGGCGTTTTCCAGTTTGGAAATGAAGTCGTGCGCCCCTACCGCGGCGGCGGCTTTTTCTATTTCAGCGTCACCGGCCTCCAGATTGCCATAACGGATATTTTCTTTTATAGACGTGGAAAAAAGGAAGGGGTCCTGTAATACCAGCCCCAGGTGCCGGCGATATGTCCTTTGTTCGATTTCTCTTAAATCGAGTCCGTCTATCAGGATACGTCCTCCGGTGACATCGTAAAAACGGGCAATCAGACTGACTACGGTGCTTTTACCGGCTCCGGTTGGGCCTACCAGTGCCACGGTCTGTCCCGGACTTATTTGGAGGTCGATGTCGTGCAGGACGTTTATACCGGTCTGGTAAGCAAACGAAACATTTTCAAATTTGATTTCGCCATTTAGTGTCGTAATTTCTATGTGCTTCGTGCTTTCGGTCAGCTCCGGTTTAACATCGATCAGCTCGAATACCCGCGATCCTGACGCCATCGCACGCTGTAGTTGTGCGTATTCCGCAGTCATGGTTCTGATAGGATCAAAAAAAGTCTGAATATAGAGGACAAAGGTTATCAGGGTACCGACCATTAGCGTGCCGGCGAATATCCTACCGCCGCCGAATAGAATAATCAGGGTCGTTGCTGCGGCTACCAGTACCTCCACAGCAGGCATCATGCTGGCGGAAAGCCTGGCCGATTTTATGTTGGCTTCAAAATTGGCCTGGTTAACACTATCGAAATGTTGTGAGTTAAGCTCTTCGCGTGACAGGCTTTGAATCACCCGGATACCGGATATGTTTTCCTGTAAAGCTGCATTCACTGCTGATATAGCCTGCCTGACCTGAATAAAATAATGCCGTGCCCGGGACTGCCAGAAAGCCAGATAGATGAACAGCCCCGGTACTACGGATAGCGTTATCAGTGCCAGTTTCCAATCAAGGGCTGTCATAGTTACGATGATCGAGATAAGACCTGCTACTTCACCGAGAACCCAGAATGCCCCGGAATCAAGAAAATCTCCCAGCTCCCCCACATCGCTGTGAATGCGGGACATAATACGGCCTGCCTCGTTCCTGTCGAAAAAGCGTGCTGAGAGCCGTTGCAGATGATCGAAAAGCTGAGTACGCAATTTCAGAAGGATCGCCTGCCCCAGTCTTGCCTCTGCTCTGATTTGAGCGTAATACGATATACCGTTCAATATA
>DEUU01000021.1 GCA_002362735.1 Dehalococcoidia bacterium UBA3254 | reverse complement strand
CGGATGCCCAGTTTATCGATCATATCGAAGAGCCCATTATCGAAGCCCGGATCATCGTACCGAATGATTATATCGGAGCCGTCATGGAACTGTCCGAATCGAGTCGGGGTACTTTGAAGAATATGGAACATCCGGACAAGCGGAGGGCGATGCTCACTTATGAATTCCCCCTGGCGGAGATTATCACCGGTTACTATGATAAGCTCAAGAGCGTCAGTCGAGGTTATGCCAGTATGGACTATGAGTTAATCGGTTATAAACCCGGTCCGCTGGTAAAAGTGGATATCCTGGTTAAAGAAAATCAGGTAGATGCCCTCTCCTTTATTTCGGACAGAGATAGCGCGGTGGGCAAAGCCCGGGTGCTGGTACACAAGCTGCGAAAACTCATACCCCGGCAGTTGTTCTCGATCCCCCTTCAGGCAGCCATTGGCGGTAAGATTATTGCCCGCGAAGACATCGTTCCGGTTAGAAAAGATGTACTGGCCAAATGCTACGGCGGTGATATTAGCCGGAAAAGGAAACTCCTGGAAAAGCAAAAAGAAGGCAAAAAACGGATGAAAATGGTGGGTTCGGTGGAGGTGCCGCAGGAAGCCTTTCTCTTACTTCTCAAAATGGAGGAATAAGGTGCGGGGACTTTACGTCCACATCCCTTTCTGTATTCGCAAATGCGCTTATTGCGATTTCTACTCCTTGCCTCAGCGCCTGGACTCATTGAATGCTTATCTTGAAGCAGTCCTCATTGAGGCGTCTAAATATCAAGGATTAAGCTTTGAAACTATCTATTTGGGTGGGGGGACGCCGAGCATAATCGGACCCGCCGGTTTGCGGAAGCTCATGACAACCCTGCGCGAGACCTTTGATCTATCTCAGGTAACTGAAGCCACTATGGAAGCTAATCCTGAATCGATAACCGCAGAACTTCTGGAAGATGCCAAAACAGCAGGTATTAACCGGCTTTCCATTGGAGTCCAGTCCCTTTCGGACATTGAGTTGGAACAGGTAGGCCGGATTCACACCGCCTCTCAGGCGATCCAGGCCATCGATCATGTTAAGCATTCCGGTTTTAATAATGTTTCGGCGGATCTGATTCTGGGATTGCCCGGACAGGATTGGCAGTCTTTAATGGTCAATCTAGAAACTTTAATAGGAATGGATATTCAGCATCTTTCTGTATATTGTCTTTCGATTGAACCGGATACTCCCCTGGCTTTATATCTACCGCCAAATTTACCTTCCGATGATGAGCAGGCTGATCTGTATGCCAGCGCCTGTGCATTATTTACTAACCGTGGCTTCATCCACTATGAAATCTCTAATTTTACTCTACCCGGATATGAGTGCATTCATAATTTGAACTACTGGAGGGGAGGAGAATACCTGGGTCTGGGTCCGGCGGCGGCATCACACCTGGACGGCAAGCGATTTAAAAATAAAGCCGATCTGGATGCTTATATTCAAAATCCAGCCGGTCAGATCGAGGAAATTGAAGAATTGGATGCTTCCCGGAAAGCGGCTGAAGAAGCCATTCTCAGGCTGCGTCTGCTTGAAGAAGGCCTGGACACGGATGAACTGGCTCTTAAATTCGGTGATGAAAACATAATCGGGCTGGTTTCCCGTTTGAATAATTTGGTCAAAGAAGGAGCACTTCTTCGCAATGGGGCCGAATACCACCTGTTACCATCCTGCGCACTCGTTTCTAATCCTGTGCTGGCGAGAGTACTGGAGGACTAAAACTGGGACTCGCAAAGAGCCTTTCGCAGGACAGAACTTTTAAACTAGACCTTGATTCCTCTCAGATTAGCTCCCTGACGAAGGAGTTCCTTTTGAATCGCCTGATATTCCATTTTGCGAGGGGGTTTACCTTCCTGTATTGCAAGAGCTGCGCAGACTCCGGCGGCCTGTCCCGTTGCCATTGAGATTGGCATAATACGGTAAGAAGCAAGGGCTTCGGCCGTACCTGAGATGCAGCGGCCAGCTACCAGCAGATTGTCCACTTTCTGCGGTATCAGGCAGCGTAAAGGAATATCATAAGATTCGCCCAGCATCAATTCTTTTAAAACCGTTCCTCTCCCAACCGGATTATGGATATCGATAGGATACGACCCGCGGGCAATAATATCTTCGAATTTCTTTCCACTCAAAACATCCTCAGCGGTAAGAGTATAATCCCCCTGGATTCGCCGCGTTTCCCTGACTCCCACATTAGCCGCAGTCTGGATAACGTAGGTCTCCTCAAAGCCGGGCACGTATTCTTTTAAAAAACGGGCGATTTGTCTGACCTGCCTCCGGCCTTCATATTCAGCCAGGGTCAGATCCCAGACGTCCACACCTGACACTTTGTTGATGCGCGTGCTGTTAATATTCAATTCTTTTTCGTGAGGAGTATGAAAAAATAAAATGTCTTCTCTGGGCATGTTTAGATTTCCAGCGTCTGTAGCTTTCTGAATGAGGTCCCAAAGTCCATGTACATTCTTCCACTGGTCCGGATGTTCTTTGACGTAGGAGTCAAATTTATTCCGGTTGAATTCGACGATGCGGAACATCAGGGTCATCGGCTGCACCAGTCCATCTTCATCGCGCCCTATTTTATACGGCGAACCGGCGAAGACAGCGATGTCTCCATCTCCGGTACAGGCAACTCACTGTGTACCTTTTATTACTC
>DEUU01000244.1 GCA_002362735.1 Dehalococcoidia bacterium UBA3254 | reverse complement strand
AGAAGGTGTTGGAGTGGAAGTAGAGGACAATTTGGAAAATATCGAGTACTGCCCTTATAAGGGCGGGAACCTGGAAATATCTGAAGGGTCCCAGATAGAGACTCTTAAAAATAATAGTACCGCCACCATACCCGATCCAGATAAATGGATGGACGAAGAAATCAAGCGTAACATACTATTAACTACGCTGGATTGGGCGATAGATTGGGCTCGAAGATCTTCATTGTGGACGGCAGTGGCTTTTCCAGCCTGCTGCGCCATGGAATTCATGTCTGCTATGGTATCTCGCTTTGACCTGGCTCGTTTTGGAATGGAATTGATGCGGTCCTCACCTCGCCAGGCTGACCTGATGATCACGGCTGGCACTTTAACCTGGAAAATGGCGCCTCAAATCAAACGCATCTATGATCAAATGTCTGAACCCAAGTGGGTTATTGGTATGGGAGCCTGCGCTTGCAGTGGAGGTACCTTTGCCAATTCATACAGTGTTGTCCCGGGTTATAATCACATAATCCCGGTGGACGTTTATGTTCCTGGTTGTCCCCCCCGCCCCGAAGGTTTAATATATGGAATTCAAATGCTGCAGAAGAAAATTGCTAAGGAACACGTGAATATTAAAATACCGGGGTTGAAAGAGTGACCGCAGTGTTGTCCGGTCGCGAAATTGCAGAGAGAATCACCGGAAAGCATCCAAAATCGATCATCAGTATTGAAAATCAGTCCGTGCTAATTGGAAGCGAAAACCTCTTAAAGGTTGCGGACTGCCTAAAAAATGATCCGGAACTGGACTTCAGCCTTCTGGTTGACATTACTGCCGTAGATTACTTTGACTATTTTGAGCTGGTTTACCGGATGACTTCGCTGAAAAGTAATACCAGTCTGGTCCTAAAGGTACGGTGTAACAATCGAGAAAATCCGGAAGTCCCCTCAGTAACAGGAATCTGGAAAGGGGCGGATTTCATGGAGAGGGAGATTTACGACCTGATGGGGATCCGGTTCACGGGCCACCCGAATATGAAGCGTATTTTCCTGTGGGAAGGCTTTAAAGGCTATCCTTTGAGGAAAGATTATTTATAGGAGAGAAAGTGAGTTATAAGTAATAGGTTATATGTCATAAGTTATAGGTTAAAAGGTAAGTGTGCCCTGCCTCCTTTTCCGAAACCTGAAACTTAAATTTTATAACGTAAAACTTATCGCTCAAAACCAGGATGCCTTTAACGACTGAAACTTTTGCCATTAATATAGGTCCGGCGCACATGAGTACGCACGGTGTTTTCCGCATGCGTGCCGTCATGGACGGCGAGGTTATTGTAGACATTGAACCTGTCTTCGGTTATTTACATCGAGGGATTGAAAAACTGGCTGAACAAAGGACTTATACCGGTATCATACCTCTAACCGATCGCATCGACTATACCTCCCAGATGAGTAATAACCTGGCATATTGTCTGGCGGTAGAAAAACTCGCGGATATCAAGGTGCCGGAACGGGCTGAATACCTGAGAGTGATTATGGCTGAATTACAACGTATTTGCTCCCACTTCCTTGGTATCGGAGCTTTTGTCAACGATTGTGGGACCATGGGGACTCCTATGTTTTATATGTTTCGGGAAAGAGAAAAAATTTTTGATCTTTTCGAGATGGTGAGCGGTCAGAGGTTAATGTACAGCTACATGCGGCCCGGCGGATTGCTTCAGGACGTACCACCCGAATTCCTGCCGGCTCTAAAAAAATTGCTGGACCAGCTGCCCCGTTATTTCGATGAATACGATCAAATTATTGCTGAGAATGAAATATTGTTAGCCCGTAGTAAAGGCATCGGGATTCTGACTCCGGAACAAGCTATCAATTACTCTGCTACCGGACCTGTTCTTAGAGCCACCGGCATAAAATGGGACCTTCGTAAAGCCGATCCTTATTCTATCTATGACCGTTTTAATTTTGAAATCCCGACTGGAAAAATTGGAGATTGTTATGACCGTTACTGGGTCAGAGCCCAGGAAATGCGGCAGAGCTATGAAATCATCAAACAGGCTGTAAAACAAATTCCTGCAGAAGGGCCAGTCAAGACTCAAACTCAGTACTTGATCCGCCCGCCCGTCGGGGAGGCTTATGCTCATATTGAATCCCCGAAAGGCGAGCTGGGTTTCTATCTGGTTTCCGACAATTCGATTGCTCCCTACCGTTTCCATGTTCGTGCTCCGTGCTTTATTAATCTTACGGCTCTCAGGGATATGGTGATCGGCTGGAAAATTGCGGATGCAATTGTTATTTTTGGTAGTATTGATATCTGCATGGGTGAGGTCGACCGCTAGTGAATACGATATTAAATGCCCCTCTACAAGCGGACTGGCCGGGTGGATTCTGGCCGCACTGGGCGGTTTTTACCGTGATTATCATCGCTCTGGTCTTTCTGGTATTAATTGGAGTAACTTTCGGAGAACGCCGGGTGCTGGGATTCATGCAAGCCCGCCGCGGCCCTAACCGTACCGGACCTTTTGGATCTTTCCAGATTATCGCAGATGCGATTAAATCCATGCTCAAAGAGGATATTATTCCGGATAAAGCGGATAAACTCCTCCACTGGCTGGCGCCCGTTATTGCCTTCTTTCCCGTACTTTTGATTTTCGGGGTCATACCTCTTCAGGACGGAGCCATACTGGTGGACCTTAACATTGGTATTTTATATATCCTGGCAATTAGCTCGCTATCTGTAATTGGAATTTTTATGGCCGGATGGGCTTCAAATAATAAATATTCCATGCTGGGCGCAATGCGGGCGATTGCCTCTGTTGTCAGCTACGAGATTCCAGTCGTAATTTCAATCGTTGGGGTGATCATGATCGCCGGTTCGCTCTCCATGAACGATATCGTGATTGCTCA
>DEUU01000293.1:29111-29393 GCA_002362735.1 Dehalococcoidia bacterium UBA3254 | reverse complement strand
ACAGCTCCAGAGCTATCTTAAAGGCGCGGTCATAGGTGGGCTAAAATGGCTGTCATTAAATCCAAACATAAAAAAAGTAGCCGCTATTTATGATGCAACTCAACCTGAAGTCGTTCAGGCTATGAAGGATATAACCCCCGCTTTTGCCAAGGTTAATGTTAAAGTAACACCCGTTGAAATAGTAGGAGCCGACCAGTTTGATTTTGGCGCCACTGTCCTGAAAGCTCTCAATGCAAACTGCGACGGCTTTTACAGCTTCAACCTGGATTTCCAGACCGCTGA
>DEUU01000293.1:0-28750 GCA_002362735.1 Dehalococcoidia bacterium UBA3254 | reverse complement strand
GAAAATAGCTATCTCTGGGATGATTTTAATGTTACGGATAAAAGCCCTGCCTTCCAGAAGTTCCTGACGGATTATGCCAAGCAATTTACAGGGCAGGTACCTACCGAGGCTGCTATAAGCGGATATGATGCCGTCTATGCGTTTAAGATTGCTATCGAGAAACTGGGAATAACCGGGGATCCAGCCAAGCTCGCGGCTGAAAGAAAAATGATCGTAGATTTCTTATACAATTCTCCTGATCTGCCAGGAATCGAAAATACCTACACATATCATTATGTAAATGGAGAAAAGATTGCTCCTTATTACCTGGTACAGATAAAAAATAATGCTTTTGTTAACGTAGCTACGATGCCTAATGTGAAACCCTAAGATAAGTTAAAACTCCTTAATATTAAACATTATTCATCCGTGGCAAGTTTACTTGCGCACTGGAAGAGGAGGAATTTATGAAAAAAGTTATCTGGGTACTTTTGGTGACTTTAATCATAGTATCTCTAGTTCTGGGAGGTTGCTCTTCCGGGAGTAATCAATCTAACCAGGCTAAGGCTGCCGCCAAGGATCTGGAAATCGGGGGTATTTTTGCCCTGTCCGGACCAGCTTCCGAAGCTTTTTCACGCATGTATGATGGAGCAAAAACAGTAGTATCATGGCTTAACGACAACGGCGGCGTCACAATCAATGGACAAAAATACAATATCAAATTGGATGCAGAAGATATGAAGATGACCCCGGATGGGATGACTGCCGCCGTCAAAAAACTGGTATTTGACAATAAAGTCAAATATATAGTCAGCGCCTGTCCCGTTCCGCCTCTGGATATGATAGGTCGAGACATCGCCGATGCCAACAAAGTCATCTGGATGAAAATTGACGGTCTGGGAGTTGACGCAGAATACACGGCTCAGAAACCATATACCTTTGGCATCATGACTTCCCGATCAACCTACGGTATTGTTTTAAAGAAATTCAAGGAGCTTTACCCCAACATAAAAACATTTACTGTCATGGCTCCGGAAGATGCAAGCATGGTGGAAGATGCCAAACACCTCGCTGACGCCGCAATAGCTGCCGGGTTAGTCCAAAAAGATACCGTTTCTTATCCTATGGGTACTGCAGATTTCTATCCGATGTGGACCAAAATATTATCTAATCAACCAGATTGTATCGCGGCCAGTGCCGGAATTCCCGAATGGACGGGGTCTTTCGTCAAGCAAGGAAGGGAACTCGGTTATAAAGGCCCCTTCTGTTTCCCAATGCTTGGTTGTGATCCGGTTACTATGTCGGGTGTGGCAGGAAGTCAATATTCTACTGATATCCTCGCCGCATCCTACAGCTTCGCCAGTCCTGACATGACTCCCAAAGTTAAAGAAATAGGCCAAATCATGAAAGCGAAAGCGGGAGTAGACCTTAATTATGACAACTATGGAGCTTTCCAGGCAATCTGGGCTCTGGTACAGGGCATTCAGAATGCACAAAGTCTTGATCCTACGGTTCTAAAAGATAAATTTGATACCATGACAAATATCGAGACCCCCACCGGTACCGGCTGGTGGAGCGGACAGCAAACCTATGGGATTAAGCATATACTGCTTCAAAAGACACCCATGGTTACCATCATGGGTGGCGTTGTCAAGCATAAAGAATGGTTTAGTCCCGAATCTCCCTAGGTTCTTTTTTCGATGTGCGATAAGGCACAAAATTAATTGTAATTAAAAAAAGTTATACTTTGCCAAGGTCATATCAGCTAAGAAATGCGGTTATGACCTTGGCTATTATTAACACTGTTGTAAAAGTTACCAATCCTCAATTCCTGTATTGACTAATATTACATCTTTATGAGAAAGACACATTAAAAAGATATCTCCCATAATTTGTCTGATAAGTTTTTATTTAGATTTTTAATTAACAAGGTTGAAGGAACCAGAAGAAGATTAAGGAGATAATATTTGACAGGATCGGCTCTGATATCACAAGTTCTATTGAATGGTTTCATGGATGCCAGTATTTATATTCTTGTCGCTTTGGGACTAACCCTGACATTAAGTATTGCAGGTATCCTCAATCTGGCGCACGGCGAGATATATATGCTGGGGGCCTATTTAACCTACTATTTTTCTGTCAGGCTGGGTTTACATTTTATTCTGGCATTGCTCATAGGTATTTTGCTCATGGGTGTATTGGGGATTCTGATTGAGCGTATTTTTTTTCGCCCATTTTATAAAAATGAGAGCTTTTGGTCCAGCGTCATGATGGCTACCGGACTGATGCTGACCCTGCAAACTTTCGGCAAAGTAGCTTTCGGAAGCACCTCCAGAATCATCAGTACTCCTTTCAAAGGTACTATCGTCGTTGCCGGCGCCAGCATCTCATATGAAAGGCTCATTATCATAGGCATCAGTTTGCTCTTCGTGGCAGGAATATTTATCATGTTGCAAAGAACCAGGATAGGACAGTCCATGATCGCCATCTCCCAAAACCGGAAAGGAGCTGCGCTCCAGGGAATCAGCGTCAAACGCGTTTCCACCTTTACTCTGTTTGTAGGCTGTGCTCTGGCCGCGCTGGCAGGGGGACTAATGGGAGCCATATTTAGCCTGTCTCCTTCTATGGGAAGTCCTGCCTTACTTAAAGGGATTGCGGTCATTATATTGGGAGGGCTCGGCAGCATCCCCGGTGTTGTCGCTGGCGGACTTATCTTGGGATTCGTAGATAGTGTTGTCCCTCTGGTAGCCAATGTTGAGGCAGGGACCATGGTCGGATTTTTAATTATTATACTTATACTGATATTCAGACCGCAGGGGATAATGGGGCGTCCGTTTTAATGAAAAATAGAAGATTTATTAAACCTTTAAGTTACGGATTACTAATTATATTCTTTTTCATAATGCCGGTATTCATCACCGGGCAGTACAAACAAAGTGTCATGATCATGGTAGGTATTAATATTCTTATGGCCTGCAGCCTGCGCCAGGTATTTAATTCAGGCCAGCTATCTATGGGTCATGGGGGATTTATGGCAGTTGGCGCCTATACTGCTGCCTTACTGATTACCAAATCGGACTGGTCTTCCTGGGCGGCGCTGGCGGCCGGGGCTGCGGCTGCCGGGATAATGGGTCTATTAATAGGCTTACCCTTCACCAGACTTAAGGGAATATATTTTTCCTTAATTACGGTCTTTCTTGGAATCGTCATCGGCATCATTATTGATCAATGGAGAAGCTTTACTGGAGGCCCTTATGGTATTACTAATATACCCCCTCCAGACTCTATCGTGATTCCTGGTCTTCTAAATCTTACCTTTAACAGCTCAACAGCTCAATATTATCTGATAATTTCAATCGTGTTGATATCTCTGGTGGTAATGTACGCCATTGAGCATTCGCGGATCGGCCGGACTTTTATCAGTATTAAAGAATCTGATTTTCTGGCGGAGAGTGTGGGAGTAAATGTTAACTGGTTCAGAGTTCTCTCCTTCACTATCGGAGGAATATTTGCAGGTCTGGCCGGCGGTCTGTACGCTCAGTATCTTTCGGTTATAACTCCCGGACCGTTTGGCTTCATATTTTCGGTCTATGTAATGATATACGTGATAGTAGGTGGCCTGGGTAGTTTGGCCGGGCCTATTATTGGCGCTGTAATCTTAAGCACCCTTCCAGAGTTCGCTCGCCCGTTAAGAGAATATCAACCGTTTGTTTTTTCCGCCGTATTAATGATTGTAATCTTTTTCTTACCTGACGGATTGATAAGTCTGCCTCAAAAGTTGACGCGTTTGATTAAGTACAGACGTAATAGAATGATTTTGGTCGAAGACAGAACTAACGTAGACAGGGAAAAGTGATGTTCGAAATTACAGGATTAACTAAAAACTTTGGTGGACTCACCGCGGTAGACAACTTTAACCTTAAAATTCGGCTAAATGAAAAAGTGGGACTAATCGGCCCTAATGGTGCAGGCAAGACGACCGTCTTTAATATGATCACTGGATTCTTAAAACCGACAGCAGGCAAAATAACCTTTCTGGGAAAGGACATAACAGGCAGCAGTCCTCATTCAATCGCCCGGAAAGGAATCGTACGGACCTTTCAACTTACCAGTGTTTTCCCCAATTTAACTGTGTTAGATAATATTATCTACGCACATAATTTAAATCTCCGAATTGGCTTCTGGGAGGCCATGCTCCACACTCCCGGTAGCCGAAAAAAAGATGAATTGATACAACAGAAGTCTCTTGAAATTATAGATTTTCTGGGACTGGAAGAGTTTCGAGATATCCAGGCCCAAAGTCTACCCCACGGCTATAAAAGGATATTGGGAATAGCCATCGCATTAGCAGCGGAACCCAGATTACTCTTGCTTGATGAGCCTCTGACGGGAATGAATGCCGGGGAGGTCGAATCCGCCATCGTGCTGGTCAATAAAATTTGGCAAAGTGGGGTTACGGTCCTTTTGATAGAACACAATATGAGAGCCGCTATGGGTCTTTGCCAGAGAATAGCGGTGATAGATTTTGGCAAGAAAATTACGGAAGGAACTCCTCAGGAGGTCCAAAATAATGAAGAGGTAATACAGGCTTATCTGGGGAGGTCACATGCAGCTTAAATTAAGAGGGGTCACGGTTCATTACGGAACCGCCCTGGCAGTGGATAATGTCAATATAGAGGTAGCCCGGGGGTCAGTGGTCAGCATTGTCGGCTCGAATGGATCGGGTAAAAGCACTATCATGCAGGCCATTTCCGGATTAGTACCGTTAACTTCTGGAGAAATCTGGTTTGAGGACAAACGGATTGATAAGATGGATACAAGCGATATCGTCAAGCTCGGGTTGGTCCAAATACCTGAAGGCCGGCAGTTGTTCCCGTATATGAGTGTCCTGGGTAATCTCAAATTAGGGGCTTATTTGATCAGAGATCAGAAGAGAATAAACGAGTCTCTTACAGCAGTCTATGATCTTTTTCCTCGTTTACGGGAACGCCTCAATCAAAAAGCAGGAAGTTTAAGCGGCGGCGAACAGCAAATGTTGGCTATCGGAAGGGGTTTGATGGCCCAGCCCAGGTTGCTGCTGATGGATGAACCCTCCATCGGACTGTCACCCAGATTAATTGAAGGGATTGCTCAGGCGATCCAGGATATAAATAAAAACGGAGTCAGTGTTCTTCTCGTGGAACAAAATGCCGGATTGGTCACCAGGGTTACTAATAAGGCCTATGTACTGGAAGTAGGCAAAGTAATCCTGGAAGGCGAGATTAAAGAATTAATGGCGAATAAGCTGGTACAGAAGGCTTTTCTGGGTGCTTGAATTGGAACCCTTTCCGTATATTGCTTCTTGATCATCTCTTTATGAAATGTAAAAACATCTCGTTTTAGGTTTTAGAGTAATTTATACACAGAAAGGAGGGATAATGTGACAATAGAAGAATTAGAAGCAAAAATAAAGACCCTTGAAAATGAGCTTACCTATTTAAAAGATATTGAGGAGATACGAAAATTACAAAAAGCCTATAGCTATTACCTTGAACGATGGCAGGTGGATCAGATAATGCCACTGTGGTCCGATGATCCAGAGGCTTCTGCGGAAATAGGCAACTCAGGTGTATATGTCGGAAAGAAATCGATTGAAAAGCTTTTCACTCTCACCATTGACAATTCACCGGAGTTCCTGCATGTATTACCGGCGACTAATGACATCATCCATATAGATACCGATGGCAAAACCGCAAAAGGAAGATGGTATGGTCTTGGATGCTGGGCAGTCAAGGTCAAGGGAGAAACCACACCCATCATTTCGAATGGCGTATGGGAAAATGAATATTCAAAGGAGAGTGGAAAATGGAAGCTCAAGAAACTTCACTGGTACGAAACTTTTTCTTCTCCATGGGAGGAAGGTTGGGTAAAAGCGCCCGTACTGCCATCGCCAAGGGCTGTACAGGAAGCCAAAATAAATGGAGCGCCTGACCGACCCACCACAGTTTACAAGCCCTATCCATCCGGATATGTGGCTCCGTTTCACTTTAAAAATCCAATTTCCGGGAAATAAAACTACCCGGATCAAGTTCTTTCGCACAGCTCAAGACTTTCAAAATTGTAACTGGTGTTCAAGGAAAATGAGATGATTTTTTAAAATAAGAAGGAGCGGACAAGGATAAATTTGAATGTCCGTAAGGTGAGTAAAATGAAAAATTACAACACCAAAAAGTTGAATACTTTAATCATCTATTTTTCTCAATCCGGGAATACCCAGAAGATTTCCGAGGCAATTCGTACGGGTATTAAGAAGACCAACAACCCATGCGATGTAGTGCGTCTGGAAGATGTGAATATAAATGAGCTAAAAAATTACGACTTAATCGGGATAGGTTCTCCGACACATTGTTTGATCGCTCCGGTTAACGTCCAGAATTTCATCGCCAGCCTGATCGGTAATGTAGATGGAAAACTTTGTTTTGTGTTCTGCACCCACGGAGCCATGCCGACATTCTACCTTTCGAGTACGGTGCCGGCTCTGATACAGGCAGGGATGAAAGTAATAGGATGGAATGATTGGTTTGGTGATGTCTATGGATATGCCGTCGTTCCTAAGCCGTATTTTACCGGCCGTCATCCTGATATGATTGACTTAAAGGAAGCTGAATCATTTGGCAAGGAAATGATTGAACGGGCTTTCCGTATTTTGCAAGGAGAGGCTAATCTTATTCCTGAGCTTCCGACTGGAAAAGCATACCGGGATTACTGGATGCCGGTTTTACCGCCCGAGGGACAGGATGAATGGCACAAGATTGCACAGAGACTCTATTTTGAAATAGATAAAAATAAATGCAAGCACCCCTACTGTACTATCTGTGTGGACAACTGTCCCAGAAACGCTATTGACTTTTCCATCGATCCCCCTCATACCGACCTTGAATGCATGCTATGCTACCGATGTTTGCTTAATTGCCCTCAAAACGCGGTTAAAGTTGATTTCGAACGAGAGGCCAGGGACGTCCTGACGGAGGGCAAAAAATCGACGATGGCATTTTCTATATCTACCACTGATGAATCGGTTGGATTAAAGTCACAAAAAGCGAAAAAAACACCCCAGGAAGCCCATGACGCCATTGCCAATAAATGGCTGATAAAATCTTTGAGTTATTTTGAAAAAACCGGCTACTTCAGAAAATTGGTTAAAGAAGAAGAGTTTGGTTGGACGACTCCGTGTTATAAGTGGCATATTTCTCCCTGCCGGGCATTCTGCCCTTCCATGGTAGATGTAGCCGGATGTAATGCTTTAATTGCCGCAGGAAAGTTTGAAGACGCTTACCAGTTGATAAAACAGGATGCCCCATTTCCGTCCATCTGCGGGTATCTTTGTCCTCCCGATTGTGAGAACATTTGCAATAGAGGCAAGATTAAAAAGCCTTACAATGAAGCCGTCTCTATCCGGAGCCTGAAGATGTTTGTGGCGGATTACACCCTTAAATGTAACGTGCCCGCTGTGGAGAAATTTCTGAAAAATGGTAAAAATGTAGCAATGATCGGTTCCGGCCCTTCTGGGCTAACCTGCGCCTATTATCTTGCACGTCTGGGTTATAACATAGACGTCTATGAAGCTGAGAAAGTGGCCGGAGGCATACCGGCCTGGGCTGTCCCGGAATTCAAACTACCCAAATACAGCTTAGCGAAAGAAGTCAAAGCTATTGAAGATCAAGGCGTAAAAATTCATCTTAACACCAGAATCGGTAAAGATATTACCCTGGCCGAGTTACGCCGGGCTCATGATGCTGTTTACATTGCCACCGGCGCCGGTAAGCCCAAAACGCTGGGGATTACCGGAGTCGAATTAGAAGGTGTGGTGGGGGCGATTGATTTCTTGAAGGCCATTGCACTGGAAGGTAAATACAACGTTCCAGACAAAGTAGTTGTCATAGGCGGTGGAGGTGTGGGGATGGATGCCGCACGGATGGCTTTGCGCTGCGGAGCCAAACAAGTCAGGATTCTGTGCGTGGAGCCTGAAAACGAGATGCTTTCGACTGAAGATGACATCAGGATGGCTAAAGAGGAGGGTGTTGAAATTACCAACGCGGTTGGTCCATTGAAGTTTTCAGGAAAGGGTGGTCACGTATCTAAGGTTCACTATGCTCGAATGGAAATCTGGTATGATGAAGCCGGCCATTTTAATCCACGAGCAGTAGATAACAACGAATTTTCCATGGAAGCGGATATGGTGATCCTGGCAGTAGGACAGAAGACAGACAAGGATTTCCTGGAGACAGATAAAATCAGTTTGACAGAGACTGGTGCCCTTAAAACGGATCCCATTACGATGCAAACAGATTTAGAAAACGTATTTGCAGGCGGCGATGTGACCAGAACTCCGGGTTCGGCTATTCAGGCCATCGCCGATGGAAAGAAAGCGGCTTCTAAAATTGATAAGTATCTTGGAGGAAGCGGGGTGCTGAACAAAGGTCCCCGGATTGGCATTCCTGAGAAAGTCTACAGCAGTAATATAGAAACATTCAACCGGACTGACTTCGCTGAAGTCGCCCCCCAGGAACGGATTAAATCGTTTCAAGAGGTGCTCGGCAGCTATACAGTTGAGGAAGCTATCAAACAAGCAAAGAGATGTCTGCGTTGTGATAATTCGTATGTTAGCTCTGAAAAAATTATAGACGTCTATTAACCAAATTCCGGATATCAAATAATGATAATTCACTTTGCTTAATATGTTGATTTAAGTAGATTAGCCCCTTGCCATCACGCCCCCGTCCACCAGGTATACATGGCCGCTCATGTAGGAGGATGCTTCCGAAGCCAAAAAGACCATTAAAGAAGCTAAATCCTCTGCCTGCCCACGGCGACGCAGAGGGATATAATTTATCACTGGATCGTGTGCTAACTCAGGTTTATACATCCATCCGGCTCCAATGGCATTTACCCGGATATTCTGCCGTGCCCATTCAAGAGCCAGAGCTTTAGTTAGCTGAATAGCTCCGCCCATTGCAGCGCAATAGGTTGTACTGTTAGCTAATACAGCTTCTCCCAAACTTGAGGTAATATTGACTATTTTGCCTGCTTTCTGTTTCAGCATTTGTTTGCCCACTTCCTGACAACAAAGAAACATCGAGGTTAGATTCGTATCCATTACTGTATGCCACTCATGTTCACTTACTTCGGCTAATGGCTTCGCAAACTCGAGATTAAGGCTATTAACTAATATGTCAATCTTGCCAAAATGCGACACGGTATGGTCCACCAAACCCTGTATTTGCGATGCTTTAGTCAAATCGATTTTAGAGACCGTTATTTTTTGCCCAGGACCTTCTTTTTCTTTGCCCAGGATGTCAATGATATTTTGATCAGAAGTGGCCACAATTACCCTGGCACGAGCCTCAGCCAGTGCTAAAGCCAGTTCTCGAGTCCAACTTTGACCCGCTCCTGTTAAAATGGCAACATTTCCTTCAAGTTTAAATTCATCCAGAATCACACGCGGCCTCCAATCTTAAGAGGTAAATAAATCCACTAAAGATTAAAATAAATTACTTTAAAGGGATCTCCGGCGCAAGGCCGGTAGGTCCGTAACCCACGATTCCGGCGCCATCCACCACGAAGCACTCACCCGTAACATAATCAGAGGCGCTAGAAGCCAAATAAACTGCCAGAGGGCCGATCTCTCTAGCTTCTCCTGCTCGACCGAAAGGAGCGAAGCGATTTCTTGTTTCCAGAAACTCAGGAGACATTTCGGATACCAGAAGCATGGCAGGCGCAATACAATTCACCTGAATATTGTTTCTAGCCCAGGTTATTGCCAGCGTCTTGGTAAACCCGATGACGCCTGCTTTGGCTGACGAGTAAGTAAATTCACCTCGAACCGTTCTGATTCCGGCGCTCGATGCCATATTGATAATTTTCCCGGAATTACGTTCCAACATGTATTTGGCTACTGCCCGACAACAATAGAAAGCCCCGGAAAGGTTGGTGTCTATGGCATAATGCCACATCTCGTCGCTGATCTCCCACAGAGGTCGGGGATCTTTTCTGACAGAATCTCTCGGAGAGGAATCAACACCGGTAGCGATACCGGCATTATTAACCAGGATGTCGATCTGTTTAAACTGGGTAAAAGTCTGGTCGATAAGGTTATTCACCGACCTTGAATCCGTTACATCAACTGAGACCGTCAGGGCTTTTCGACCCAATTTTTCAATTTCTTCGGCTGTCTCCTTCAAAGGCTCAAGACGCCGCGCCGCCACTACCACGTCGGCTCCAGCGCGGGCAAGAGCTATTGCCATAGCTCTGCCAAGACCTGTTCCTCCTCCGGTTACAACGGCAACCTTTCCGTCCAGGCTAAATTTATCTAATATCATTGGGGTTCCTTATTTAATAAGATTTTCGGGTTTATTTACCCAAACGTATTGATCCCTGGGTACAGCATAAACTCGCATTCGGACTTCGCCAAATCCACCTCTTCTTACCCCAACATCAGTACAATGAGCCTCATCGTAAAAAAGCTCGACGCTTAGATCGGAGGCTAAGCGTTCCCACAGGCAAAAGAGATTTCTTTCCAGAGAGGTCAAAGCGCTATAGCACATTTGCTTGGGACATTCATCCCTTAGAAGTTCCATATTATCGGTAAAGACGAATTTATCGCCGACCTTGTGTCCTGCTCCGCAGTTGTGACATTCAATGATTTCGGCGATAAACATATATTTCCCAAATGTGGAAGGATTTTCTACTATTTTGGCATGTTTTGGATTAGAACGAAATATGGCTAACTCTTCATCCGTATATCCGAGCTTAGCCTGGAGTTTTTTCCATCTTCTTTCTATTCGGTCCTGGTCCATTTTTACCTCCTGAATTCAGAAAAAATATATCCAGAAAAAGTTGTCTTTATTCTTCTTGCCACCTGCAAACTAAAATAATTTTAGTCTTTAACCCCTGGAGGAGGTTGTATTAGCTCGATATAAAAATCACCGGTTTTACTGATATCTATGTAGGCAGCACCACCTCCGCCTACAAATTTTGAGCTTAAAAGCACTTCAAATCCGGCGGCCTTGAATTGGTCCACTTCTTTTTCAACATCATCGATGATGAAACCGAGATGATGGACGCACTCACCCTTAGCATCCAGAAATTCCTGCCAGGGGGACTCACCCGAGATCGGCTGGCACAATTGTAAGTTAATTGATCCCATTTTACCCAGGACTTCAGCTCGCTTAAAATAGTCCACAGGTATCTGCTTACCCCTTAAAGTAAGTTCAGCGGGTTTTACCGGAGGAGCATGAAAGGGACCTATACCTAAAGACTTGTAATGGGCCATTGCCTTGTCAATATCTTTAGTTATAAAACAAATATGGTGTAATTTGGAATAGATCGAATTATCACCTATCATCTTTCTCCTCCTCAAATTCTATTTTTAGATTATTAAATATTTATTTAATAGTCAGTCATATTTCCAGAGGCCAGGAATAATTATATTTCTCTTTATCCCTCTTTTGAATTGATTATAGATAACTTTCTCTCATTATTTCAATAATGGAGATTCTAATGACGTTCGTCAGGTCATTCGGCATTCGGGGAAATAGCTGCTGAAAAACCCCGTATTTCTAAATAAGTAATGGTTAAAATGCCATTTCGCTGTAAATTGATATTTAAGGACAAAATAATTCCCTTGTAAATAAAATCTATTTAAGCTCAAGAGACAGGCTTATTTCTGAATGCGTGTTTTATTTGTCATCAGTCTGGTGACAGCTGATTTTCTTAAATAATCGGTAAATTTATTATCTCTATCGATCTTCTATTTGCCATAATTATATCATATTTGTCAATTACTACAGAAGGGAAAACTTTATTCTTAACCTGGCTGTTGTAGCAACGCTGTAGAGAATTTATCAATTGATTCGTAGCCAGTACGATCCGGGTAAACAAGCATCGAAAAAGAAACATTGAACTGCTTAGTATGATGATATCTGACCTGAATATTAAATTGAAAGAGTTTTAATTAGTTAGGCCCCGGTTACCAAGCCGGGGCCTAACGAAGGAGGATTACAGTTATTATAATACTCCCAACCACTGCGATCATCATTATAGTACTTCTATATGTTAATGTCAATAGCTCTGTCTTCGGTAACATTTTAATATGAGTTGACACGTAGCTAACCTGCATTGTTTTTCCATAACCTAAGTCCCGGGAAGCAATAACTTAAAATACCATTCGTCAATAAAATAGACCTCACCAGACAGCAAATGTTCTTCTTAGCCTCCACTTTTATAATATATCCGAGACTTTATCATTTCTAGAATATATATTGGTACAATATATAGCATATACAGCATTGAACGAATAGTCGTATAATCTTCAATATAAGTTTATGGAGGAGTAAGTTCTCTGTGAAATGTCTCATCGTCTACTTGTCTTTGACTGGTAATACCGAAAAAGTGGCGCTATCCATTCAAAAAGGTATTCAGCAAGTCTCAGGACATTGCGATATCGTTAAATTGAGAGAGGCTAATCCAGGAGTCTTAAATCAGTACGATTTAATCGGCCTGGGTTCTCCTGTAATCGGGATAGAGACAATCGGAACAGAGCCGCCTAATGTTAAGGCTTTTATTAACAACTTTCATTTCGTGGGTGGGAAACACGCGTTCGCTTTTTGCACCCACGGCACCCATTATGAAATGTTTTTTCCCAGAGTAATTCGTTATTTGAAACGTCGCGGTATGGTTGTGATTGGCAGCCGGGATTGGTACGGCACTGTTTATATTCCAGCAATGCCTAAGCCTTATCCGACGGATGGCCATCCTGATGCTATCGATTTAAAGGAAGCCGAGGAATTTGGCAAAGAGATGGCTGAACGCAGCCAGAGGATAACTTCAGGTGAGAAAGGACTTATCCCACCAGTGCCAAAATTGCCTATACCGACTGAACCACCTAAGAAAGAAGGAGAGTCTTCTTTTTCAGACCGCATTTTCTCAGAGACCGTTAAATATTATCCGGAGAAATGTAAATATCCCAGATGCCAGCTATGTATGGATAATTGTCCGGTTTACGGTATTGATTTAACCATTCAGCCTCCGGGTATTGCTAAACCCTGCATTAATTGCGAGTTTTGTGCTGAAATCTGCCCCACCGGAGCATTGGATGGCTTCGAATTTAATGATTTTGCAGCCCGGATTTTAGCTAGGGACATCAAGGAACTCCTGTTATCAGACCTGGCCAGAACTGCAGCGGACGGACACTACAGGCCGCTCGTACGGTTAGACAAAGTGGGTACGGGCCTTCCTCTCTATAAATCTCATCTTAAACATCCCCGGTGGATCATAGGTAAAGGCCTCGCCTGACTATTTAATTTGCCAGTGTCAGCACATTGTCATCCCGCCGTCAACACTAATGATTTGACCGGTAATATCACCGGCGACATCAGAGGCTAAAAAAGCGACCATATTACCTACATCCATGGGTGTAGTGGTTTTCTTTAGAGGTATCATTTTAGTAATCGACTCCAAAAACTGCGGGGTAGCTTTACTCGCAAATCCAGTAATTCCCGGTCCAGGAGCAACGCTATTCACGTTTATACCTAAAGGCGCTAGTTCTATAGCCAGCCCTTTCGTGAAAGCAGCGATTCCTCCTTTAGTTGCACCATATATTGAGGTATCCGTTCCACCAACCTTGGCCACGGTGGAGGAGATACTGATGATCTTACCGCTTCTCCGGGCTACCATTTGATCGAGGACACATTTCGTACAGTTGATGACTCCTTTTAGATTAACTTCAATAAGGGGTCCCCATTCCTCTTCTGCCATTTCCACAAAGGGTTTAGGGGCATTGCAGATGCCGGCATTGTTCACTAAAATATCAATTTTTTTGAAGCGCTGTAATATCTGGGTCACCATATTTCTAACTTCAGCAATTTTGGAAACGTCCGCTTTAACAGCTAGGGACGTACCACCTGCACTTTGAATTTCAGTGGCAGTTTGATTTGCTTCATTCAGGTTAATGTCATTGACAACCACTATGCACCCTTCTCGGGCAAGAGCCAGAGCTATACCTCTCCCAAAACCGATTTGACTACCAGCTCCGGTGACGAGAGCAACTTTGCCGTTCAGTCCTAAGTCCACGCAATCCTCCGAGAACTAACAAGCATCATTTCTAATCGACATCATTATACGTTTTTGTTAATCAGACATATCGTCAATTCTGAAACGTTTTCAATTGTTTCCAGTCCCATGATTAAACTGGCAGCCTTATCAGCTTGAGGCCCAGGTAACTGCCGAGCTGCATTACCCTTAAATTTCCTGATAAGTTCAGTATCAGGCATCCAGGAATTTTTCAGTATCTCCTGCTCCTGTATGGTGTATATTTTATCCTCTTTGAATATTTTACCTTTAGATTTTATCTCAATAGCATAAGGTATACTATTAGGACCGCTGCCGGACATGTCAGGACAGTCAGACCATTCAGAAACACTGACCTTATTCATAAATTTTAAAATCCGGGCATCTTTGATCGTGCGCGAATCCTGCCAATCAGAAGCTGCTCTGATACCATTGGCTGCAGCCGCAAAAAGATAAGGCGCGCTAAACTGAGCATCTATTCCGGTTTTAATTTCCCGGTTATACCACACTGTATTAGGCTCCTTGAGAAGAGGAATCGCAATGCGAACTTTAACATATTCCATATCTTCGGCTTTAAGGTTGTTTTTATCAATAAGATTAATAAAGCCTCCCAGAGAAGTCATAAAGATGCCGCAAGAAGGATAAGGTTTATACATACGCCTGCTGGTGAGCCAGTACCATTTTTCACCTATTTGGCCGATTACTTTTTGGGGGTCCCAGAAGCTTTTGTCATTACTGTGAAATCTCCAAAACCCAAATTCTCCATCAAGCACCGCAGTATCACCGGTGTAGCCGATATCCGCCAGCAAAGCCGAGGTCACTCCTGCCATAGAAGTCCAGCCGATAAATGCATATTTCGTCATGGGAATCGGAAGAGACTGGCTCCACCTGGCATAAGTCGGAACTGGGGCTGCGAAAGCAGAAATACCAAAAGCACGCGACATCTTTTCGAAATCAAATTTCAGAATTTTACCAGCACTGGCAGCGGCTCCAATCGAACAACAACCGTGTCCATGACCGGGTGTTAACTCCCATGTTCCCGCTTCTGAGCGCTTCAACATAACCGGTAAACCCGCTGCTATCCTGGCTGAAATTTCCAGGCCGGTCACCAATGCCAGGATTAAATCTTTACCCGACGCACCTGCATTTTCAGCCGTCGCCAAAGACGCTGGAATCAAACACGGAGGAGCGTGATGCGGATCAGATCCCACATCAAAATCCAGGGCGTTAATTAGTTCGCCATTAGCAAAAGCCGCATTACAAACTGAAACCTTATTTTCCGCGCCAATTATGGTCGCCTCCGGTTGACCACCTAGCCGCTTTGCCAGCTGGACGGCATATTTACCCTTATTCGTATCTGCACCAGCGAGCGCACACCCGATACAATCCAGAATACAACGTTTTGCCTCATGGACCAGGTCCGGAGGCAATTTCTCAAATTTGGTACCAACTGCAAAATTTACTAGCGTTTGAGTGACATTTTCCATCTATTGACCCCCTGACTAAATTTCAACCTTATTTTTATTATCAAGATTAAGAGTTTTCAGGATGGCTGTCAATACTTTTAAGCCAGATTATATTCAAACTTATTTTAGTTCAAGTAGCAAGTAAATGTGAAATACAAAATTATGTCAAATACTATTTTGCAATATTTTTATTACTGGCTTTAGAAGACCAACCCATTGACAATTCGATAGCGAAGATACACAATAGCAGGGTTGGCAAAGAGAATACTTTTTGTTTATGATTACTTATTGTTAGTTAGCTCTGTTTACCGAGCCGAAGCTAATCATATTTTAGAACTCTTGTATATTGATTTTTTCACGATCAAGAAGCACGATGATCGTTAATGCGGGGTAAGATGATGAACTCCAGCAGCGATCTTCTCACAATAGCTGCAAATCTAAAACGCAATCGTTTTAAAGTTATATTGGCTAAGAATGCTGAAGAAGCCAAAGATTATGCACTAGATCTAATTCCTCAACATTCCAGTATAGGTATCGCCAACTCTGTTACCGTGAGGCAGATCAGCCTGATAGAGGCTTTAAGACAAAGAGGGGATTACCTCGTTGATCCTATATCCATGACCCGAGAGCCTTCTAATGATTTCATTCAGGAAGCATTTATGTCACTCATGAGAAAAAGCCTGGAAACGGATGTCTTTATCTCTGGTACAAATGCTATTACTAGGGACGGTAAATTGGTAAATATCGATGGATTAGGTAATCGCGTGGCAGGTATGATCTGGGCTAAAGGTAAGGTTTTGATCATTGCAGGCCGAAACAAAATCGCTAGTGACGTTGATGACGCCATCAAGCGCATTAAAATGATTGTTCCAGTTCTTGCCCGGAGACGCGAAATGCAAGTACCCTGTGTAAAAGCAGGAAAATGTGTTGACTGTAACGTAGTACAAAGGCCCTGTAATGTAATTCTCATTCTTGAAAAGAGTCCTGGTGAGACAGATATTACGGTCATGCTAATAGATGAAGATTTAGGCTTAGGTTGGAATCCTGCATGGCCGATGGACCGTATAGAACAGATTAAACGGAAATATGAGAATTTCGACTGGCCGCGTATTTAAAACACTAACGGGCTCCAAATACATAGAAAATTAAACATAGATCCATGTCACTCTATTCGTTGGGCCGATTGAAGGACGAAATCGCCATTTGGCAGCGCACTGACCATAACGAAACGCTTGATTAACTCCGAGAAAAATATTTGCTATCCCCGTCAAAATTAATCCGTTATGGTCTGGGATGCCTGATAGGAATTTGCCTTAATGGTAAAACCAGAACTAAATCAGCTTTTTAAAACAAAGCCCCCCTTTTTCTACGGCTATATCATCGTTGTCCTTATTTTCGTTATTCAACTACTGATGGTTGGCACGAGTATGACCTCAGGAGTCTTTTTTAAACCGTTAATCAATGAATTTGGCTGGTCAAGAGCCTTAATCTCAGGAGCTTTCTCGTTTTCCAGAATCATTCAGGGATTATCTGCTATTTTAATGGGTGGACTTAATGACAGATTCGGTCCCAGGGTAGTCATAACCATCAGCGGCTTTCTGGTAGGAACAGGATATTTGCTGATGTCGTTAACCGGCGCAGTCTGGCAGCTTTATCTGTTTTACGTTGTAATTTTAGGTATTAGCATGGGTGGTGTATTTGCTCCACAAATATCAACTATAGCCAGGTGGTTTACCCAAAAAAGAAACCTTATGACGAGTATTGTCTTCGTAGGCGGTTCTCTGGGTGGATTGATCGCTCCGCCCATAGCTAATTGGCTTATCTCGACAACCAGCTGGCGCCTCTCTTATGTCATTCTGGGATCGGTGACTCTGGTAATCATAGTCTTTTGTGCGCAGTTTTTAAGGCGTGATCCATATCACTCAGGTCACATGCCATACGAGAAAAGTAGAAAACTCGATGAAAGAGAATACAAACCAAAATCAGATGTTAAAAACTTCTCCTTAAAGGAAGCTATTAACACCAGCCAATTCTGGATAGTGATGGCAATGATTGTTTGCAATCAATTCTGTCTGACTATCGTAGCAGTCCACATTGTGCCTCATGCTACGGATCTTGGAATCTCACCTGCCGCAGCGGCTAACATTTTGTCGGTATTCAGCGGGGGATTGCTTGCTGGATCTCTGGTAATTGGAATCAATGCCGATAAAATTGGAACTAAAAAATCTCTGGTTATTTGCTTTGTCCCGATACAATCCGTTTTACTTTTGCTGTTGCCAGTTCCTAAAGCATGGTTGATTGGCCTCATTGTCTTTACAATGGCGTGTGGTAGTGGTGGAGCGGTCATGCTGGTCTCGACTATCTTTGCTGAACTTTTTGGGATGAGGTCACATGGCTTGATTCTGGGTGTTAGCTCTCTCATGGGAGCGCTTGGAGGTGCTTTAGGTCCCTTTGTTGCAGGGTATATATTTGATACTTCTGGCAGTTATCAATGGGCTTTTATACTTTGCGGTATCTTTGTCTTTGCAGGTCTAATAATGGCGATATTAATAAAACCGATAAATAAGCCCGTTCATGATATTCTGAACCATTCCTGAATCACCAGGCAGGCGGTTCCAATGTAGATGGCTACGAAGGGTAGGGGGATATCTCACCATCTTCAATGATCCAAAAAGATTATGCTATTTACCTGTCTAATCTTCTCCCGGCAAATACAGCCAACTCGAAGCTTTTAAAATATATATCAACGTCTTTAAAACCAATTTCTCTTAGCCAATCGCACTGAGTATCTGCAGACAATAGCAGGTCATCCTTTTTTTCTTTACGAGCATGGAACTCTCCACTGATTTGATCTCGTGTTTTTCCGCTTCCTTTTTTTTCTTCGAGGAATAACAAAGTATCTATACATAATTCCTTATTCAGCTTTATTCCCAATTCAGATGTTGAAGCCACATGTTCCACATTAATAAAAATACCATTGTGAGATAAGTGATTATATATCTCCTGATAGAGTTCATACTTACGGCCGTGTGATAAATGGTGAATCGCATAACCGGATACAATAGCATCTACTGTATCCGTTTCAGAGGCAAATGTTTTCTCCTGCCACCGAGAGTCCGCCATATCACAATTGAGTATTCTGACCCGGCTCAAATATTTCGCCAGCTTTTTATGAGCTGACTCAATCATCAAATCTGAAAAATCAATTAGACAGGCTTGAGATTCATCGAATCGTTCTAATATTACCTGGCTTAAGATTCCGTCCCCGGCACCCAAATCTATGAACTTTTCAACAGGATTTTCGCTATATTGCAAAAGGTTGAGCATAATTTTTAGCTGGTCACTTGCATATGGAACAGAATTACGTCCCTCGCTTAAAAACGATTCCACTCCGAGTTTATTCTTCCATCTATTGCTGTTATTTTCCACCTTCTCAACTCCTTTCAATATAACCCAATTCTTATGTTGGAAAACCACTTTGCATAATTCCTGGCTGGATTGCTTTCTATTTTAGAGCTATTGTAATATTCTTGTCTATTTTAAAACGAAAAAACATTTTACTTCAGTAGCGATATTTCTGGTAAGCCAGTAGTTTGGTAGATGGTTAACCCGCTTTTGCAATAATTCGAAAGGATTGATATATTAGGGGGAAATACGGTTACATGTACCATTAAAACTTCGTCCGAATAATTTGGACTGGAGGTCTCAAATAAGACTTTCATCGTTATTTTTAGCAGATCGATAACAGAAAGATACTAACGTTGTTTTTCTCGGACATTAGATCGGAGGGGCCACGAAAGTTAGATCGTCTAAGCGGTTTTAGAATTTTACTGAACAAGAAGTTGGGAATTCAAAGTAAATAGAAAGGAGATTTACGATGACACTGACACTTGAAGAGATGGAGAAGAGGCTCAAGATTCTGGAAGATATCGAAGAGATAAAGCAGATGCATATAAGATATATCCTTGAACTCAACCATCAGAATTTTGAGGGCATGATTGACTGTTTTACGGATGATGCGGTTATGGACTACTGGGATCATCGTGAAGGCAAAGAGGAAATCGCTAAATTCTTCAGAAAAATGGCAGCTGATCAGCGTAAAAACAAGTTCTGGAAGGGCGGCCAGATTGTGCTCCACCCCCTCATCACAGTCGACGGGGACACGGCTAAGGGTAACTGGACATGGTACCGGCTAACAGGAGAGGGAACCATTCAAAAGTTCACTTCGGAGCAGGGATTAGAAATACCATTCCCGGTGCCATTCCCGGGTTTCTATACCATGGAATATCGAAGGGTAAATGGAAAATGGAAAATGTCTAAATTTCACCTGACGCATAACTGGCCCGGCGACCAATGGCCCAAGCGGCGTTCAACTAAATCGAGACTACCTTAATAGTATCACGGCTTTAAATTTGGCATCAGCCCCTCTCCACGGAAAATTACTTCAAAGGGTTAAAAGAGGGAGCGGATCTTTGCTTCCGATTACTCAAGCTAAACGATTTATCCTGTTCTCGCGGGTATTACTTTGGGAAAAGCCAACCACCCTCTAATAATGGCTTGACCAGGAGAAGGATGGGGGTTAATATTATCTTACGTTCCAGCCCTCCAGGGGATTCACGGCGGAAATTTTTATCAGGGTCTGCAAATTTTTCATGTTGAGATATTGATGGCACATTTGTACTCTGGCGTAGAAGAGAAAAGGAATATATTATGGTTGATTTATCAGTAAATTTTGCCGGATTGGAGCTAAAGACCCCGTTTGTTGTAGCCTCATGTGAAAATGCACGTGATATCAGGCAAATCAAAAAAGCGGAAAAATGTGGGGCTTCGGCAGTCATATTAAAAGCCATGGGGCCTCCAGGTTCGGTCCTCCTGAATTCCAAACTGCGTACCTATATTGATATCCAAGATCAGGCGGTATTTGGCGGCGGAGGCAGCAAATGGTTAAGTTACGATGAAGGTGTTGAACTGATAAGAGCCACTAAAGCACAAACCGGGATCAAAATAGGGGCTAATATGGCCTTCCCTATGTTTGGAGATTATCAATACGTTGTTGACGCTGCAAAAAGGACCGCTAAAGCTGGAGCTGATTTTGTTGAGATCAATTTTAAGGGTATACCTTATTCCAGCACGCGAGCAACAGGAAATATGGTAGGTGAGCAGAATAAAGCCCAGGGATATGGAGAATATGTAGGGAGATATCTTTCTCGGGTAGTGGAAGGAACCAGGACTATTAAAGAAGCGGTAAATATTCCGGTGATCGATAAGATAGACCCGCAAATGGGCGATATTGTAGCCAGTGCGCTGGCAATGGAAAATGGCGGAGCAGACGCTGTTGATGTGGCTAATATTATGGGTGGTTCCGTTGCAATTGATATTTTTAACCGGGGAAGCCTGAAAATGCCCGCTGCCAGGAAAGCCATTCTTACAACTGTCGGAGCCCCTTATAAGCCGTTTGCCCAGGGTTTTGTTACCCGAATAGCGAAGGCAACAAATATCCCGATATTGGGAAGCGGAGGTCTAATGAATTGGAAGGATGCAGTAGAGATGATGATGTTTGGAGCAAAAACCGTCTCCTTCTGCACCTTGTTAATGATGAAAGGATTTGAAGCCATAGCTGAAATTGAGAAGAACCTGAGAGAATATATGGATAAACAGGGTTTCAGCCGCGTGGATGATTTCAGGGGCCTTTCTCTGGACTATATAATGTCAGAATTTCGTCTTGGGGAGTTGATACCGAGTGTCGCCAGAATAGATAAGGATAAATGTACCGGCTGCGGCATTTGTCTGAAACCTGCTCACTGCCTGGCTATTACTTTGGAAAAACGTATGGCATCGGTTAACGAGACAGAATGTTTAGGCTGTGGAACCTGCTCTTTGTTATGTCAATCAGGGGCAGTATCCATGGAGGAAATATAGTATCCTCTCTCCTACATGCACAAAGTTGTTGCAGTCACGTTTCAGGTAATTTTTACCTGATCATTGCATCCAGGACCAGGGATAATCAGGCATCATAATGGTAAGATCATTGAAGTTGTGCATGGTTTAGAAACTGCTGTGGCTGGCTTAGCAGGATTAAAGGATATCGAACTTGCTAACAAATGGTTACCCCTTTTAATTGGAAGGAGTGTAATTTGAAAACTACGAGACAAAGTGAATTCAGAGTAATTACGGGTAATGCTGCTGCCGCCTACGGTGTCAGACTTTGCCGACCGGATGTGGTAGCTTTATACCCTATTACCCCACAAACTGAAGTGGTTGAACAATTAGCGCGTTTCAAGGCAGATGGACTGTTAGAAGCCGAAATGATTGAGGTTGAGGGCGAGAATTCGGCTATGAACGCTGTTACGGCGGCTTCTTGTGCTGGAGCTAGAGTTTTCACAGCTACTTCCTCTTATGGTCTTGTTTTCATGTATGATTCAATGATGGTCGCCGGCAGCTATAGGGCTCCCGTGGTCATGGCTAACGTTAATCGAGAGACTCCAGGCATCCTGGCTGTGTCATGCGGTCAACAGGATATGATTTCTGTCAGGGATTCGGGCTGGATACAGATCATCGTGGAGGGCTGCCAGGAAATTCTGGACGTGATGATTATGGCCTTTCGTTTAGCTGAAGATTATGAAATTCAATTGCCGGTTATGGTCAATTACGATGGCTATTACGTCTCTTATTCGGCGGAGGCAGTGAATGTTCCTTCAATGGAAGATGTTGATGAATACCTTTCTGTCCTGAAGCAGCAGCCTGAAAGAATGAAGCTTATCCCCGGGAAACCATTAGGAATCGGAACTCATGGAATTTTATTACCTTATACCGAGTTACGCTATAAGCATATGGCAGCTTTGGAAAGAGCTAAACCTAAATTTGATGAGATTGATCAGGAATTCGGAGATTTCTTTGGACGAAGCTATGGAGGCCAGATAGAAGAATATCGTTGCGAAGATGCGGAGATAATTCTGGTTACTTCAGGCAGCGCTACCGGGACAGCGCGTACAGTTGTAGATGCAAAAAGAGATCAGGGTATGAAGGTAGGTTTGGTTAAACTGAGGATTTACCGCCCATTTCCTCAGGAAAAACTGGCTCGGGTACTGAAAGGAAAGAAAGCTATTGGGGTGCTGGATAGAAGTATCGGTTTCGGCTTGAACAGTGGCCCAATCTATATGGAAGTGAGAGCCCTGGCTCCTGAAATAGGATTAGTACCGATGTTAAGTTTCATCGATGGACTGGCAAATATTGACATTACAAAACCGAATATAGAGAAGATGATAGATGAGCTTTATGCAGCCTCTTCAGGAAAACCATATCAAAAAGTAAGCTGGATGTCGTTAGAAGAATAGTCACGATTTCATATGCCGTTCCCGAGATATTCATTAAAGAAACTAAAATTTACGAGAGACACACTTCTAAATCTTGTTGATGATAATATCGCTCACATAGGCGCCATTTTTCGGATCAATTGCATTCAATATTATGGCGGCAACTTCTTTTGGATCCATAAAAGTCCTGGGATCCACCTTGCTGCCCTGTGCGAGAGCCCAAAAATCGGTACGCATGCCTCCAGGGAATACGGAAATTATTTTGACGGGTGTTCCTTTGCCTTCCGCGCGTAATGCCTCGGTATAACCTTTGGCTCCCCATTTAGAAGCACAATATAATGTCTCATTTGCCCGGCCAATATTAGATGCAGTTGACATTACGTTTACTATCGTTCCGCCTGTTACCTTGAAACGGTTATACGCTGCATCTGAAAATAAGATCGTTCCTATCAAATTTCCTCGCAGTACATTTTCAATATCTCTGATATTAAAATTACCTGCCGCTCCGAACACGCCGACGCCCGCACAATTAATTACTAAATCCAGTGGACCATTTTTATCAGCCTCGTTAAATGCATTAATGGCACTTCCAGGTTCACCCACATCACCCGCTACAAAATTAAGTGACCCTCTCCCGGAGAATTCTTTCCAGCGAAGTTCTTTTGGCGGATTACGCGCAACTCCTGTTACCGCATATCCTTCATCGGCGAGCTTTAATGCCAGTTCAAATCCAAGACCTCGGGTAGCCCCGGTTACGATGGCTGATTTATCGGCCATGTTGTTGCCTCCTGCATTTTGGCGACAGATACCCTTTAGCCATAGTGTCTCATTTTCCTTGCCATAGCACAATATAATCCAACATCGCCAGCTTGACAAACCCCAGTTCATCTTTTATCTTGAGGTTAATAAAAGTGCTCTGGCCCAGGAGAAAAGAAAATGAAATATAATCTGCTTTTTGAACCTCTACAAATAAGCAAATTAAAGCTGATCAACAGGGTGGCTATGCCTCCGATGACCACCAATTACGCTAAAGACGGTTTCGTCACCGACAGAATGATAGAATTCTACCGGGAAAGAGCGAGGGGTGGTGCAGCGATGATTATCGTCGAAGACTGTATTGTCAATTCTCCCTGCGGCCACCACTCCGCGGCTGACATACTTATAGATGATGAAAAATATATACCCGACCTGAAACGCCTGGCAAAAGCCATTCAAGATGAGGGCGCTTGCGCCTGTCTTCAACTGAATCATGCCGGCCGCAAGGCAGGGTTTTTAAAGGAAGGACGGTTAGCCCTCACCGAGGGTCAGATGCCGGTGGCGCCTTCTCCGCTGGCTTATCCGGACACCGGTTTTGTTGTCCCCAGAGAACTGACACTTGAAGACATAGAGGAACTTGAGGATAAATTTGCTACGGCAGCCTGGCGAGCACGCGAGTGCGGTTTTGATATAATCAGCTTCCACGGCACTCACGGCTATTTAATTGAGCAGTTCTTATCTCCATTTTCCAATAAAAGACGGGACATCTATGGCGGGGACGCCGAAGGGCGCTTCCGTTTCCTGGCCGAAATAATAAGTAAAACCAGGCAGAAAATTGGCCCCGATTTTCCACTCATGTGCCGCATCAGTGGCGAGGAACTGTACGAGGAGAACTGCCTTACCATCGAAGATGCCCGTCAGAACGCTAAAAGACTGGAAGCCGCCGGCATACATTGCCTTAGTGTTTCCATTAATAGCACACGCCCCGGGGAGAAGCCCCACCATCTCGGAATTCCGCTCTCCTCATCGACTTCAAGAAATCCTCGCGGCGACCTGGTCCATCTGGCTGCTGCGGTTAAAGATGTGGTCTCAATCCCGGTAATGACCGCTAACCGTATAATTACCCCAGCACTGGCAGAAAGGATACTGGAACAGGGCAGAGCTGATATCATCGGCATTGGCAGGGGATTAATGGCCGACCCCGAATGGCCCAGGAAAGCAAAAGAGGGAAGAGAAAGCGAAATCAGACACTGCATATCATGCCAGTGGTGCATGACGGCTGGCTCTGATAGAAAACCACTTCTGTCATGTACGGTTAATCCTTTATGCGGACAGGAGGATGTAATAAAGATAACCCTGGCTAACAAAATCAAGACTGTTTTTATAGCCGGTGGGGGGCCTGCCGGCATGGAAGCCGCTCGGGTGGCTGCCCTCAGGGGTCACAAAGTCCGCTTATTTGAAAAGGATACGCTGGGCGGACAGCTTAATCTCGCCTGTGTGACACCCGGTCAAAGCGATATCAAAATGTTAGTAGATTGGGAGACCGGACAATTAAAAAAGCTTGGAGTCAAAATTGAGAACAGGGAACTCAATGTTAAAATGATACAGCAGGAGAAACCGGATGCCGTTGTTGTTGCTACGGGAGCGTTACCCAAAGAAAATGACTTCCCTGTAACCAGCAGTGTGCATATGGTTACTTATGATAAGGTCTTAAAAGGCCTGACCCCTATTTCCCCAAATAGTAAAATTGTCATTATCGGGGGAAGACAAATAGGAGCCGAGACAGCTGAGTTACTGGCTGGCAAGGGTCATGATGTAACCCTGATAGAGTCTTCCAGGGATATCGCGGTTGAGCTAAAGCCGGTAGCTTTTTCCCAGGGGCTTCTGCTGCTCAGCCTGAAACGTCTGGGAGTCAAGATTTTTACCGGGGCAACAGTTGAGAAGATTACCAAAAGAGGCGTAATCGTGAGGCAGAAGAGCCAACAGCTCGTTATCCCTGCAGATATTATCGTCCTGGCACTCGGCAATAAATCCGACCGAACGCTGGCAGATCATTTAAGTACAGTCGACGTTGAGCTACATATCGCTGGAGACTGCTCAGGCGTAGGGAGAATGACCAAAGCGGTTAAGGAAGGCTTCCAGGCAGGGCTGGCACTCTAGGCTGCCGACCACCTATCCGCCATCCTTCATTTGTCGCGTTAACTCAGCTTACTTTAACTGCGCTCGGTTAACCCAGCATTTAGAATCGCTGGTAATGTAACTACGCCGCTCTTCAAACTTGGGGCAGTGCGCCCCTCCTGTATTTTGGCTGAATTTTCTTATCATATTCGTATCTCATCAGCATTTCTGAAAATACTACTTTACGAAAGGGTGTTCCTGTATAATAAGAGCTAATAAGAAAATTAATTTTCTTCTAAGTGGGTCATTTTTTCAAGCCCCAAAGGAGGATCCTTTCTTATGAAGATTACCGGGTATCGTACATATGTATTAAGCACACCCTGGAGAAATTTAACTTACCTGATACTGGAAACTGACGAGAGTATTTCCGGAATCAGTGAAGCAAGAGTCCTCGGAAGGACCAACGCCGTTCTGGAATTATTGCGAGAGACTAAGAATCACTTTGTCGGCCATGATGCTTTCGACATAGAGGGCCTATATCAAAAATACACTTTGCTGGATTTTGACAAAGCGGGCAGCATAGCCATGACTGCTTTTTCGTTACTCGAAATTGCCTGCTGGGATTGTATAGGAAAACGAGCGGGTTTGCCAGTTTACAAGCTCCTGGGAGGAAAAGTACTGGCCGGAGATAAACCGATTCAAAAAATCCCGGCCTATGCCAATGGCTGGTACAGAGTCGATAGGACTCCGAGTGCGTTTGCCGAGGCTGCCAGGAAGGTTGTCCTCAAGGGTTATACCGGACTCAAATTTGATCCGTTTGGAGCGGGCAACCTGGAGCTGAGCCGGAAAGAGTATACCCGGTCTATCGAAATAATCGAAGCCGTCCATAGTGTGCTCCCTCCGGACGTTCAAATGTTCATCGAAATGCATGGCCGTTTCGCTCCGCACCAGGCGATTGAAATTGCCCGGGATATAGAAAAACTGAAACCGGGATGGATCGAGGAGCCTTGCCGACCTGATGATCTTGGAGCTTTATCTGAAGTAAAATCTCATACTTCTATTCCAATCGCCGCAGGCGAGCGTTTATACACGCGGGCTGAGTATAGAGAGTTGTTTGAACGTCGCTGTGTTGATATTATACAGGTAGATCCTACCAATTTCGGCGTTCTTGAAGCCAAGAAGCTTTGCGCAAATGCAGAAACATACTCAATGATGGTCGCACCTCATAATGTTGGTGGAATCGTTTCAACCGCAGTCGGTATCCATCTTATGGCGGGACTAAGAAATGGAAAGATCCTGGAACATTTTAACGATTTTGTTGACAGCGAAGTTAAAAAGTTGGGTTCACCCTATCCTGAACTTAGAGAAGGGAGTTTTTCGATACCCGACGCTCCAGGTTGGGGGATTAATTTAGATATTGAGCATCTGGAAAAACATCCACCGGTCAAATCGGCAGATGGGATAATATTGGACCTCGGGCTTAATATGTTTCGTGATGACAATTGGCAGAAAAGAGCAGGCCAACTGAAATAAGACCTCATGGATTTGATATAAAAACCAGCTTGTAATACCACAAATTAGGTGTACGTCTTCGCTTCGCTGTTCTTTGGATGGTGAAAATAGAGTCAATACTAATTTAGAACCATCTTAATTAAAGATATTAAATAAACATTGTCAACCTGAATTAAATCAATCTCTTATAAAGGTTCAGGAGGTGACCAATGAACCGTATAAAAATAGACCCTGAACGCACTTCAGGTAATATCGACAGAAATCTTTTTGGCGGATTTGCCGAGCATCTAGGAAGATGCATTTATGGGGGCATTTACGAACCGGGATCACCTTTAGCTGATGAGAATGGACTACGAAAAGATGTTTTAGCATCGCTCAAGCGACTAAACATGCCATTAATTCGATATCCGGGTGGGAATTTTGCCTCGGGCTACCGCTGGCTGGATGGGGTTGGACCGCAAAATGAGCGCCCTGTACGTTCGGATCTGGCCTGGCATACGACAGATCCAAATCAATTCGGGACCAACGAATTTGTCCGTTTTTGCCGGAGCTTGAACACTGAACCTTATCTGGTAGTTAATTGCGGAGACGGAGACCTGCGGGAAGCACGAGACTGGGTCGAATATTGCAATGGTACTCGGGATTCGATACTAGTCAACCTGCGCCGTAAGCATGGTTTTTCAGAACCTCACCGGGTAAAGTACTGGGGTGTCGGCAACGAGGTTGATGGTCACTGGCAAATAGGATATAAGACTCCTCAGGAGTATGCCCGTACTTTGACAGAGTTTGCCAAGGTTATGAAATGGGTAGACCCACAGATCAAATTAATAGCTTCAGCGATTTCGGATTGGGAAGGTGAAATGGTAGAGAGGACCCAATTGATCCTGGAGCAAGCCGGTGAATTGATCGATTATTTATCTATACACTGGTATATAGGAAACCCGGGTAACAATTTTATTGAATATATGGGTATCTCGGAGCTAATTGAAGAACGGCTAAAAGGCTGCGAAGGGTTAATTCGGGCTATGGCCATGGAAAGAAAACCCTCCAGGCTAATACCTCTGGCGGTTGACGAATGGAATGTCTGGTACCGCACGCACCCTAAATACGGAGGAATTCCGGCTGAAAACAAACTGGAAGAAATCTATAATCTGGAAGATGCTCTGGTTGTAGCTCTGAACTTGAATGCATTTATTCGCCATGCCGAAATGGTTAAAATGGCTAATATTGCCCAAATCGTTAATGTAATCGCTCCGATATTTACAAATCCGGAAAGGCACGTGTTGCAGACCATCTTTTTCCCATTCGAACTTTACAGCTCAACGTGCGGTAAAACAGCTCTGGATGTTTGGTGGGACGGAGATACTTTCACCAACCGTACTTTCACCAACAGTAAATGTGGCAGTATCCGTTCGTTAGACGTCGTCGGAACCATCGATGAAACAAAAAAAGAGATAGTTTTATATGTTGTTAACCGAAGTATAGATAAACCATTTGAAA
>DEUU01000210.1 GCA_002362735.1 Dehalococcoidia bacterium UBA3254 | reverse complement strand
CGGTTTAGAGGTCATAGTCGAAGTTGTAGTTGTCGGTTGTGTGGTGATGGTTGTGGTTGGAGGATTTGAGGTTGTCACTATCTGAGTTGTAGAAGTAGACTGTGAGCTACAAGCGATGGCCAGTAGAGCTATTAACAGGATAAAGGCAACCAGTACATACCATTTCTTCATTACCCCCCTCCTTTTGTTTCTTCAATCTGAAAGATTCAGTATATTTTCATGAGATGCGTTTCGTGGCTGGTTTTTTACACTAATACCTTTCTTTATTAAGGTAATTCGAATGATTAACAATTCTATAGTCGTAATTCCAATCGTGGTTTAAGGAGTTCTGCCGATAGATTGGTCTGTTGCATGAACTCAACCAGTGTTTTGTGTAAGTCTCGAGCCACATCGGGATGTTGAAAAATCACATTGTTCAACTGTTGAGCGTCAGATGGTAAATGGTACAATTCTGACAACCCCGGGTCAACGTTATAAAGGAGAGACCATTCGTCTGTAGTTACAGTGGCAGTCGAAGCCTTGGCGGCTGGTCGGCTGACATCATCAATCGATCGCACGACGCCACCGGCATTGATAAATGGATGAGCGCTAACCACGTATTCCCGACCGGCAGTAGAACGGTCTTTTATAGCCGGGAGTAAAGAGTGACCTTCAACCGATTTAGGAATGTCTTGTCCTAATATATCCAGTACTGTAGGCATCAGGTCGATTGCCGATGTTAAGCCGGAATAAGTCCCGGGAACAATGCCCGGTACATAAATGAAAAGAGGTAAGGCAGAGACTTCCTCATAGAACGGAGAATCGGACCAGATTCCCATCAGTTTCTGCCCTTTTGGATCTTTGGCAAACACCATTTTACCGAAGATGCCGCCATGTTCACCAAAGTAATATCCATGATCGGTAGTCACAATTATAGCCGTGTTTTCCATTAGTCCCATGTTCTCTACATGTCTGAGAAAACTTCCCAGCCAGGTGTCGACCATAGTTAATTTGCCACAATATGCTGCATGGGCTTTTTTAACCTTCTCTTCGGTGTATCCCGGAACATCCTTCCAGTAACCGTAAAGAGGGCGTACCACTTCGCCATCATAGCCCGGCCAATACGGTTCCGTATAATAGCTTGGTGCATCCCACGGCTCATGGGGGTCCCATGTATCTATATATAGTAAGAAATTCTTTTCTTTGTAATATACTTCTAGCCATTCCATGGCCTTGCTGAAGGTTTGATAGGCGAAACAATTGGATTGGAAACTCATTGCTGAAGGAGGTCCTTGCATCCCTCTATGGGGATCATAGCCAACAGCAAGGTGGTGTTGTCCGGGTACTTCAATAAAGGTTTGGAAACCTCTATCATAATTCATACCGTTACGAATGTAGAACGGTGTATCGACCACTGCCGCCGGAAAAACACCAACTTTGGCGAGAACCTGTGAAAGCAATAGCTCCTCTTTGGGCAACGGTTCCCATTGCATGAATGACATAGTTGAGCGCCCGGTTAAAAAATCGGCACGTGCCGGCATCGTTGGGAAGGATGCCATGTAATGTCGATCAAAGCGGATTGACTTGGCGGCTATGCTATCCATCGCCGGTGTATGAATCTTCTTATTCCCATAAGCTCCGATATCGCTGCGCCTGAGTGTATCAGCTATGATCCAAATAACGTTCATGCAAGTCCTCCTTTTATTCTTAAAAAACAGTTTGTTGTTGAACTGTTTCACTTGCGTGGGTATTATTTAGTTTTAAGCATACTGTTTAAAATACATATATATTTGGAAAATATTGACTGCTAAATATGCCAAAACGATGAGATACTGCGATTATATCACGATATTTGGAATTGTCAATAGGTTCAACACATAGGATTAGTTTTAGAGTATTTGTTTAGTATGAGGATTCAAATGAGTGCCAAAATTGTCTTAATATTGTATCATTGTCTTGGATTTGCTAATTAGTGGAGTTGTTATATGGATGACCTGGATAGAAAACTTATACATGAATTACAGGAACATGGTTTGCAAAAAAGTGAGGATCTGGTTGGTAGCATTGGACTCGGAGGACGAGCAATCCGCAAACGTCTTAGCGACATGAAAAAACAGGGTATCTTTAGAACAGTTACCATACCTAACCATGTACTTCTCGGCCATAGAGCATGGGCCAAGATTGGCATAAAAGTATCACCCGGTAAATTGCTTGAAGCTGCCGAGATTCTGGTCGATAATCCAGAAATCAACACAGTGGCCTGCAGCTTTGGCAAATACGATTTTATTATCGATATACATCTGGAAACCTTTGAAGAGCTTGCTCATTTTGTTAATGTGGAGCTATCGATGATTCCAGGTATTCAATACAAAGAAACCATGATTCTGATGACACCACGAAAATATTATGACTACCGTTGGCCGGAACCGAAATTCAACCAGAAATGCAAATATTGCCACAATACAATAGTTCTAAAAAATGGCATTGATGATTTTGATCGAAAAATAATCGAAGTTCTTAAACAGGATGGGATTACAACACCGTCACGTCTGAAGTCCAGGTTAAGCATGTCAGAGGGAACCATAAGGAAACGTATTAAGGATATGCTACGTCATGATATGTTCAAAATACAAGTTATACCTGATGCGTCGGTCTCTGGATATGGGATTTCAGCTACTATAGGTGTCGTCGTAAATAACCGGTCGCCACATGAGGTGATTGATCAAATCATTGAGAGTCCGTTAGTTAATTTAGCCTCAACTTCGATAGGTAGATTTAGCATTATATTATCAGCTAGTTTTCAAAATTTGGATCTATTCGAGGAATTTACTCGTAATAATTTGGCGAATATCCCTGGGGTCAGTAATATCGAGTCATTTCTACACACCAGGCTATTAAAATTGCACAATATTAAGTGGACATCTCCTGTACCCACAATATAGCAGTGATCTAAAGAAAAATTTTCACTGAAGATAAGAACCCCACCCCTTTTTATTTCTCTATAACGAATATCTGGAGAAAGCGCTATAATTGAATCGTGACGGACTAGACCCCTCGCCGTCAGAAGGCAGGCTAAGATGAGAGGATCGGATGACCGTTATCTGATTCTAATCTATGTCTATCTGGCTTTCAGCGTTGTGGCTCTGGGGGTAGGGATTACCTTCGGGATTCTGTGCTGGTGTGCCTATTATGGCATAGAAATAACCGAGCATTTGTGGTTACTGGCTATACCCCCGGCCGCTTCTTTACTTATCAACGTCTTTTTAGTTGAGCTGTATCGTAAGATAACCCGGAAGTAGTTAAATATCCATTCCCAGCTTCAATTTAAACTTTAACTTTAGAGATGCCCATCTACCTCGGCGTCCGGCCAGAATTTTCCAGTAGGTGTCATCCTTGGTCTTGGGAGGTACCATTTCTTTGGCTTTTAGCTGCATCCGGCTGGCCTGAGATTCACAACTGGTAACACAGTTGCCGCAACCGATGCAGTGGTCCAGATTAACCGTCGCTTTATCATTAACCAGAGTGCGGGCTTCCATCTGGCAACGTTTTATGCAGGTCCCGCAGGCGGTGCATTTGGTCTCATCCACTACAGCATAATAATTAGAAGCAAAAAAGTCCGACCAGCGGGGAGACTTTTTAACCGATTTGAGAACCCCGCAGCAGTCTCCACAGCAACAGCAAATGGCTTCCGGATTTTGCGAGTTCTCCGGTTGTAGAATAAATCCGGCCTGCTCCGCCGCATCCAGGATTTGATAGGCCTCTTCCTTGGTGATGTAACGGGCAATCCCCATCTCTACGTATTGCCGGGCATGGTCCGGCCCAATCTGTAAACAGGTCTCGCGGATCTCACTTTTAGTACAGGGGGTCCCTTTCAGCTCGGCGCCCTGGCGACAGACACAGTTAGCGACGGCCAGCGGACCGGGCGCTTTTTCCACCAGATACCTCACGTTATCGTAGCTATGCAGCGGGATCCTGGCGGGAATAGAAATGCTTTTTTCTACGGGGACAGTACGCAGTTGCGGGACTCTCTTAACACCTACTTCGACCCTGGCGAAGGCATCCTGGACGTATTTCTCATGGTCCTCCTGTATCTCTTTTGTAAAGCGATTGACCTGAAAATCGTATGTCCCTCCGGCTGTAAACCCGGCATTCTTATAGTATTTTTCTTTATTTCCTGCCGAATAGGCCAGTAAGGTGCCCTTGGCCAGCATTCTGTCCAAAATCTTCTGCAATTCTTCCCGGGATAATTTCAAGTCCTTTTTCCGGGCTCGCCGGTAAATGCGGTTCAACGGCTCTAATTTAAAGGGGGAAAGGGCAGTAGCTACCCGGGCTTCTTCCGGAGTGTAAAAATGCTTTAACATGCGGATTTCCGACCCGGATTCAGTGGCCGGAAAACTCACCGCCATCTTGTCCAGATGTTTCTGTAAGTCCCGGTAAACCGAGCTGGCGTTTTCCATGGCGGCCTCCTGGAAAGAGAATCTAGGATTGCTTTGTTTATGAACGTTTTTGCGAAAGTTACTTAATATCCGCATGATAACTCTGCAGCGGCTTAACCTCCGATTTTCCGTTGATATAGGCATTTATTCCCTTAGCCGCCGCCAGAGCGGCCGTCAGGGATGTGATATAAGGGACCTTATACCTTATAGCCGCATTACGTATATAGGAGTCATCATATTTGCTCAACTTACCTACCGGAGTGTTAATGATGAG
>DEUU01000394.1 GCA_002362735.1 Dehalococcoidia bacterium UBA3254 | reverse complement strand
TCGGGTAACCGAAAGGAACAGTCTCCACCTGTAGCTGAGTACCACATTCCGGACAATAGTATTCTCTGATTTCGCAATATTCAGGGTCCGGAGATCCCGGATAAGGATAAATTTCTTTTATCTCCTCGGGAGACTCTCTTACATGAATCAAAGCATTCAACTTCCAGTTAATTCGGTAGTCTCCATATTCATGTCCGCAGGTACATTTTACGATCATTTCGTTGCCCTTTTGCACAATATACAGTTCATCGGTTAATGGCAAAAGGATTTTCTCTTTCCAGGTAACCTTCTCCTGAAGGATCTCAACATACTTATCAAATCGGTCATTATCTTTGTAGTCGCTGACGATTTGTTTGGTTCGATCCCAGGGAAGCTTACCTTCGATAAGATCTTTGATTATCTCTTTAGGATAAGATATTTCAGCCATCAGGATTCTCCTTAAAGCTAAATTCTTTTTCGAGACCCCAGAAGTCTCTGTATTCCAGAGACCATCTTTTACCTTTAGTCAAGGATTCGTTATACATCTTTCTCATCATGACCGGCAATCGGTTCTCAATCAAGTCCTGGCGCCGCTTATTCCACCATTCTTGAGTGCTAACACCTTTATTTTTTCTTTCCTGACGGCGTTGAGCCCTTAATTCCGCCGTCCGGGATTGATTGATTGTCCACTCTTCTGTTGCCGGGTCAAAAGAAGCTTCAACGCAAAAGATGCGCCGGCAAAAATCTATTGAGAGAAGGTTGTTATCAAGGTCTTTTTTAATCAGTGCCGGATCTCGTTTTATAGGATCGCCAAAACCGGCCGCGGAACCGGCATAGAAACATCGCCAGAGGTCCCCGTCTTTGGCCGTATCCCGGTAGAAACTATTGCCGCTGGACTCGAAGATGGATTTGCCGGTGACACTGCTAAGATCGCAATCGTCCGGTCTGTCCCGCCCGTGAGGAAGCGGTCTCTTCTCCTGGATTAACTTCTTCATGTTGGTATTCAATACCAGTTTAGAATAGCTGCTCGGGCCGGGATAACCTCCGAACATCCCAAGATAAGGATAGATCTTATCGTTTTGGTTTGCGGGACCGTTTTCGATCGCTAATTGGGGAGTCTTATATATCAGGAAAGTAGATAGCATGGAAAAACCGCTGCGGTATTTTCCCCAACCGCATGAATCCGGGACGATCTTTCGGCCTAACCAGAGCATAGGCAGCATGAGCTCCCAGATTTCGACGTTTCCCATATCCGTATCCGGCATGAAGACGGCATCTGCAATAACACCATCGCGGATGGCGAAAGCACCGCCTCCCATTGCTCCTGCAGGTTCAGTAGAGAGAAAACTATAATCTTTACCGAAATGGTCTTTTCCGGCCAGGGTTCCTGCTCCACCGCCACACATGGTATTCCCCGAACGGACCTCTTCAAGAAACCCACGGCAGAAAAAAGCGTGAGATTGCTGGCTCATAACCTTCGGTCCACCATTTTCCGGCCAGGCGAATAAGTTACAGGTAGAGATGTTTTTAGACGCCGGGTTAACGAATGTATCGTAAGGTGTATTCATACCCACCGTCAGGAAAGTTCCGTGATTTGATTTTCCGGTATAAGAGATGGTTTGAGTCAGGACCATACATACTGCTCCTTCGAGGGAGGAAGGCGTGCTGTTATGGACATGCCAACCCCAATCTCCAGCGCCATCAAAATCAAAGAAATAGCTCCCGTCCGGCTTGATATGGAAATCCCAGGGAACCAGAGTAATCCTGTCGATAGCATGGTGAGTTGGAGCAATCGTCCGGGTCATATTGATTTCAATAGTGGAAGGGGAATGGAACTTTCCCGGAACGGTACGCCGCTTGACCCTCTCTATCTGAGTACGTCTTTCCATCTCAATCAATTCCCGGATAGCCTGCATATAATAATCGATACCAAAATCAGCTATTAACCTGGAGATTTCCATCCTGACTTTTACATCCGCTGCCAGTGCTCCTTTTCTGTCCAGCATAAACAGGTCCGGATTTCTTAATCCATAACGCACACGGCGTTCAAAGCTCTTAAGATGTACGTCGTTTACGGCGCTTTTTTCAGCCGTAAACTTTATTCCGTCGACAAACCGCTCGGTGGCACCGCAAGGCATGCACCCCGGTGACAGAGCACCGATCTCAGCCTCCATAATAACGCATCCCACCCAGCCGATCAGTTTATCCGCATGAAAAATGGGCTGAATATCATAAATATCGGCTGAGTGCATGCCAGCAATGGCACAATCGTTTGAGGTATAGCAATCGCCATCTTTGATACCTTCAGATTCATAATTCTGGTCGATCATCCACTGAATGACTCTTCCCATCAGCGGAATATGAATAATAATACCGGTAGATTGGAGAATACAATCACCTTCAGGTGTATAGAGGGCTACCGCCAGTTCAGCCACCTCTCTGACTTGAGGAGAAGCACTCACCATGCGGGTGGTCTCTCTTCCCGCGATAGCCGCAGAAAGCAATCTTAAATGCAGCAGTTCCATTTTCATCGGGTCTGAAACGGAAAGCGGCAAATCCTTCAATCCGTAATAGTAACCGCTGCTCTCATATAGCTTTTTATTTTCTATCAGGAGTTCAGACAGGGTCTTGCTTCCCCAACCGATACCTTCCTTGTTAAGCATTTGAACCATGTTCTCAGGCCTCCTTCAGCCAAAGTCTCTTGTATTCATCTACAACCACTTTTTGGCCTTCAGGCACCGGCATCGTTGTCGCCGGAGCTTCAATGATGGCCGGTCCTTCAATTTCATTCCCATTTTTCAACAAGTCCATCTCGTATATTTTTGCAGTCTTCCAACCACCACTAACATAAATTGGTCGTTCCCCTTTTAAAGATCCTGGATCGGGTGTTTTACCTTGATGCGGAGAACGCCTTAGAACCGGTTTTAGTTTGGGAACCATCGCGATCAATCCGAGCTCAAATATTTGGTAACCCACTTCGGGAAACTTCGCAGCATGAGCATATTTCTTTGCGTAGATTTCTTCAAAAGCCGCCATCAACTGGTCCAGATCTTGCGGAGTTTGCAGTCTCGCCAAAGGAGAAAAGACCTCCACGTCTTCCAACTGCTGAGTGTATCTGATATAAGCAACCTGTCTGAAGGCAATTTCTTCTTTCTTAAATCCTTCTTGTTCCATTTCCTTAATTGCTGTTTGTTCAAGCTGGTCCCATCCCATGCTGATAACCATTGCCATATAACCTTTATACATAGGATCAGATTGAGGTGGTATAGCCACCAGAGTTGATTTCTGATAGCGATGGATATAGTCCGCCGCCGTGCAGCCGAAAGCTGAGAAAGCCGCCGCCCAGGGAACAGTGAAAACACCTTTAAAAGGTATGCCTGCGGTGTATCCGGAGAGGAACATCGGACCGGCACCGCCGTAACCGATTAAAGCATAGTCCGTGGGAGAGTAACCTCTGACAGAGAGAACTGTGAGAATGTGGTCCCGCATCCGGCTATTAATCAGATTTATAACTCCCTCGGCAAATTGAAATGGGTCTACGCCAAGAGGATCCGCACATTTTTCTTTAATGGCTTTGAAGGCCAGATCTTTGCGGAGTTTCAGCTTTCCACCAAGATAGTAATCAGGATTGAGAAGCCCCAGGATAATTACACAGTCTAATACTGTGGGAATTTCGTTTCCAGTGTTGTAGCAAACCGGGCCGGGCTCAGAGCCGGCGCTGCCCGGACCAATATCGACTCTTTTTGATTCTGGATCGATATTTAGATATTGACCAGCCCCAGCGCCAATGGAATCAATTACCAGAGTCGGGATATTCAAAACTGTTCTTCCAAGCTCAACTTCACGCTGCAAGATAGGTTCTCCACCCATAATTAATCCCACGTCAAAACTGGTACCGCCCATGTCCGTGCAGACAAGATTGGGGATATCCAGGGTCTGGGCGAGATACCTTCCTCCTAAAATTCCTCCGATAGGCCCGGAGAAACAGGACTTGAACAATGGAGGATATTTAATATTGGCTATGCCACCGTCCGCGAGCATAATTTGTAACGGATATTTATAACCCATTTCCTGAAGGTCTTTTTCAATTTTTTGCATATGTTTTCTGACCGGTTCAGCTCCATAAGCCTGCAAGACCAATGCATTCAATCGCGGACCTTCTCTCGTAATTGGAACTAATTCGCAAGACAGATATAATGGGGTCTCCTTACCCCTCGCCTTAATGATTCCCCTGGCGATACCGGCGGCTGTCAACTCATGTATCGGATTGAGATATGAAAACAGAAACATAATGGCAATACCTTCAACATCCCGGTCTAAAAGATCCGACACAGCCTGCTGGACTTCCTGTTCGTATATCGGGATCACCTGCTCGCCGAACATGCTGATTCGTTCGGTAACTCCTCGGATCAGCTTTTTGGGCACAAAGGGTTCGTTATGAATGTGAGCTACCTTATGCATCTTGTCCTGAAAACCATACCCGGCATGCACCCCTCCCCCGCGTTCATGTATAAGAGAATCCTCGAATCCTTTGGTAATGATGACTCCAACTTTTTTACCGGTGCGAGTTAAGAGAGTATTTAGCATCGTGGTACCTGAATAGACGGCTGCCATTAACTCGGGAAAAACGTTTTTCGCATCCTTATTCCGGTCGATATTCCAGCGTTCAAAGGCATCCGTAACAGAATTAACAAAACCGATAGATTCATCATTATGAGTCGTGGAGGCTTTTCCTACTACGAAATCGCCAGCGTTGTCTACCAGGATCATATCCGTCATCGTACCGCCAGCATCGCTCCCCAGCAAAACAACTTTTCTTGATTCGCCCATTTTCCCCCCTGTTATTAACATGGTAATATCCCTAAAATAAAGAGTTATGTATTATATCCGTCTTTTCCAATTCAGGAGATCGAACGCAGCTATTTCTTATATTATACCTAGGATGTCATAGTACCTAGATTGTCTATGTACTATGTTGATAAAATATAGCACTCGCTTAACCTGATGTCAATAGAACTATTAACGTTGACTAAACTAGTAAAAACCAATTAAACTGAGCATAGAGAGGTGAATATGCCCATATACGAATACGTATGCTGTAGCTGTAAAAATAAATTTGAGAAAATGCGCCCTTTTAGCAAAGCTAATGAAGGCGCTGATTGTCCTCGCTGTCAGAATAAAGCCGAGCGGATTATCTCTGTATGCTATTCAAAAACTGCTGATTCATATGGTTCCACGCAGCAACTTGGAGGAGGCGGCTCCTGCGCGTCCTGCAGTTCGGGTAATTGTAGCAGCTGCAGTCATTAATTAAGGAATCGATTTGTGTGATATCAGATGAAGGGATGAGAACTACTCGCGCTTATCCTGGTTTCGAAACTGGAATATTTTATAGCTCCCAATTGCCCAGATCTGGCACATCATAGTTATGTCCATAGAGGCAGGAATGGGTTCCATATCTAACAGACCGACGGACATGTGATCAGTCGATTGAACTGCTCTCCAGATTAGGAAATAGAACAGGACTGACCCAGATAGAAAAGAGAGAAGCCGTCGTTATGCAGATTAACCGGGTAACCTATTTCTGCTAGCACTCGGGTTTCTTGGGCCAAAATCCTCTTCTTCTCATCCACCACCACATTAAGTAGGTAGAGATAAATGTCGAAACTACCAGCAGAGTAACATACCACCATATGTCCTCGGGACCCATATCGAAAGCCGAATTACCGAATATGGTCGCAAGGGTGTTCGGAACCAATACCGCGGTGCCGATTACCGTGAGATAAGTTATCACCATTGAAAAACGGTTATTTAATATCTGGAGCTGATTATTATAAATGGTCTGCATCACTTCCAATCCAGAAGCCAGAACTTCGGACATATGCTCCGCAAGACCAATTTGACTTTTAACCTCATCCGTCATTACACTCAACATATTCAACAGTTTTTCATCATTCGTAATGAGTTCAGCATCTCCATAACGGAGTGCATGAAGCACATCTACACTTTCCCAGAGTGCATTCATATAAGTTATTAAAGCATGCTTCATTTCATAGATTTTTGGGGCCAGTAAAGACCTGTTAGTTTCAGTATTCATGAGATCCTGATTCAAATCATCTCCGCGTTCCTCAATTACCCTTAGATGCCTGAAATTACTATCGTCGTTTGCATCGATAATGCGACTCACCAGAATTGTTAGCTTATCTTCAGGGGCACCATCCAGCGGGATTTTTCTTAAAATAGTGTCAGAATATCTCCTTAATCTAATAAATCTTTTATCAACCAGGCTAACGTGAATAGTGAAAACAAAGTTTTTACGTATCAGCAAGAAGAGAGGATAGGCCTTAACGTCTACACCTCGAATCTGGATCGAGGGCAGTCTCATCCACATTTCCATATCAAAATCCTGATAATTTAACGGTGTATCTCCTGAAATCGAAGATATCAGCATTTCGCTGAATCCCATCTGAGCGGCAACTACGGGTATGTCCCTGACAGGATCATCCGTAATGTAGTCCACCCAGGCTACCACGGAGCGACTGATAATCTCCAGAAAAGGCATTGGGGATTCGGCATCCTGCTTGAAAGTCTTACCTGAAGGATAAAGCCCCACGCAAAACCAACGCCTTTGATATAGCTCTGGAGCTCCCGGGCCTATATTTGGAAGATGAAGCGGTATCTGAGAAGTAGCCTTGGGTTGTTCAATTTCTTTCATGTGGTAAGCCTCTAAATTGGATTATTCATTTTTTGCATATATATCATAGGTACTTGAAATGGACTTGTCAATCATTATTACGCTGGCTCTGAATCTTCAGATACACCCACGATGCCATACCAAAAATCAAGGCTAATCCAGCCATAAAACCAATGCAAAACAGGGCGGCATCAAACCAGAATCCACCGGGAAACAGCATCAGCATATAACCCTGAGCCGACCAGAACTGGTTAGTAAAGATTAAGTTATGCAATTGCAAGAAGAGTTGATCGAAGTCTAGAAAAGAAGCTGCACCCAGAATAATGATTAATAAGACCGTTATTCCGCTTCCCCAGATTACACTGCGAGCCATCGATTTCAAGTATTTACCGCGCCGCCAAAAAATTGCAGCAACAATATATGCTACAACCAGAACCAGAGAAACAATTAAGAAGCGGTAGTCCAACCAGATTAACTGCTTTACATCCCGGAAGTGAACCTGCTCCTCCTGAGTAAAAAGCTCAAACGTTTGGCCGTTTTGCGTCAAGGAGATATGCCAGTATTCATCTCCAGAATTAATATAATAAAGCCAGCTTCCTCCAATTTTATCCAACTCGGTCTTCGGAATACCAGTAGAATTACTGACATCGTATTTTTGGAAACCGTAGTTAAATATCCAGGTACTATTAAAACCCCATGCAAGACTGGTAGATAAAAATAAAATCGGAAAGCAAAGGATAAAAATCAGTCTGGCGATAATTCCCGCTATTTTCAATTTCAACCCCCACCCTTTCCTCAATTCTACTACTACTGCAAATTAAATCAAAAATACCCGTTGTTCTTAATATTTTCTTAATATACCTGACTTAGAATGAGAAGAATAAATTAGAAATCTGAATTTTACAAGAATAAGAATCATAATGAAATTACAAAGGTAACAAAAATTAATCTCGATATGGTCATTCGCATATGTATTTGACAAAGTAATTATGTCTAATTATGATATATCTTCGTATCGTGATAATTAAAACGTTTTTATAAAGTCTAAAGTACCGGGTAATAGAAACTCGTTTCAGGAGAACAAGGAAAAAACAATGTTAACTCACAAGCAGTGTCCAAAGTGTGGCGGGAATATCTATCTAAGCGCAGATTATTACGGACGTTACGAACAATGTCTGCAGTGCGGCTACACTTGCGACCTGGATGCCGCGGATCATCAGAAGCAAGCATCGCAGGTAAACGAAAAAGCAGTACCAGCGTAAAACAGACCGGAATTTCTCCTTTTTAGTTCTTTGGAGGAACCTCAGATCGGTAAGCCTATCATAAGTAGTTTTAAAATCGACGTATACGATTTGCCCTGCCTTCGCTGTGGTACCTGTTGTTCAAAATATCAACCCAGACTATCCGTTACTGAAGCACGTTCGATCACCGAGAAACTGGACATCAGCTGGCAAAAATTCCGTGCAGAGTACACCGACCCTCGATGGCCTGGGACTTCCAGTTTCCTCATTCGCCAAGTTAATGGAGCCTGTCTTTTCTTACAGGCTCCCAATGAGAAAAATCAACGTCTCTGTCTAATCCATGATTTCAAACCGTCTTGCTGTCGGAATTGGAATCCTGGGCCGGATCATCCGGAGTGTCAGTCTTACCTTTTAAGTAATCGATCATAGGCTGCGTCACCAGCGGTACCACGTCCTTAATCATATGCGGCATAAGATTATCCATTACTTTTGGCATCAACTGCGGCATTTGTTCAAACATATAGTCCGGCATTGGGACACGATCGCCAATTCTTTTTAACATGGTCGGCATCACTTTAGGCATCATCATGGGTAACAGTCTGGGAAACAAAATCGGGAACATCGGTTTTATTAAGTTCAACGCTCCGGGAATTTTTCCCATCACCCTCATCATTGGCCCCATTCCCATCGGCATTGCACTAATCAACTCTGGCCACATGGTCCCCATCAAAGATGCAAATCCTTCCGGCGTCATCAATGCAATCATAGCTTCAAAAGCTGCCCACTGACGTTTTACTTCAGGATGAGGATCAGGAAACTCATAACCTAATCTTGATGCGGCAAAACGCGCCAGGTCGACTACTTCAATCGGCACTTTTTTCTTATCCGCGCTAACTCGCAGTTGAAATTCGCAGCAGGGACAAAGAGAGACTACTTTATTCGCCCCGGCATCCAGTGCTTCGTTAAGTCTAACCTGACCGATATCCGCGGCTACCGGCGGATCTTTGATTAAAGTTAGAACACTTCCACAGCAGTGAGCTTCTTCGCGGTTATGCTCCATCTCTACCAGTTTCACGTTAGGAATAGCTTTGATCATTTCACGCGGAGGTTCATAGACCCCGGAGACACGTCCGATGTGACAGGAATCATGCCAGGCTACCGTACATGGCTCCTGGTTATGAGGCGGAAACTTGAATTCGCCCGAAGCTATTTTCCCAGCAATCACCTCGCTGTAGTGTTTAGTCTTGATGTTGAATTCAATCCCCATCTTACTCGCCCATTTCGGATAAGTATGTCTCCACATCATGTCGCAGGCTGGACAGGAAGTCACCACCGTATCCGCTCCGGATTTCATGACCGCCTCGATATTCTTCCTAATAGTCTCCGCAAAGACATCCCATTTCCCGGCAACCAGCATCGGCGTGCCGCAGCAGTTTTCTTCGCTACCGAGATATGTGAAATCCAATCCGGCAGCATCCAGCAGTCTGACACTGGCCATAGCGATATCGCGCTCAACGTAGCTGGCAGTACATCCGGCAAAATAGACCATTTTGGCTTTATGTTCGGGTCCGTGCTTTTTCTTGAGATCTTCCGGGAACCAGGCAGTCCGGTCTGTCCGGTATCCAGCCCAGATATCACCCTCCTTGGTTAATGCTGCCGCCATCACTTCGAACGGTGGGAATGTCATTTTTTTCTCTTCTTGAATCAGTTCTCCGCGCAATTTCATCCATGACGATTCAATAGGCAGAGATACAGAACAACGATGATTGCATAATTCACAAGTCGTACAGGACACTATACTGTCAATCATGAACTGGTCCCATTTCTCACGCCCCTCGAGATATTCCCGCAGCCAGAACCATTTTCCGCGCGGAGTCTGACTCTCCCAGCCCCTGCCGTAGAACTGATCGCATTCATCGACGCAATAGCCGCATTGAGAGCAAGCATAGGCATACCAGGCCACATCTCCCGGTATACCCCGGATTGTGCCCGCCGGTTTTTCACCGATTTTAGTTACCACCCGGTTACCCAGCGGCCGGATGATGGGCTCAAATGTATTGGCTAAATTCATCGCCGTACCCAGAGCACCTTTCGCCACAACCTTACCCGGGTTAAGTATCCCTTGAGGATCGACTTCTTGCTTGAAAGCCTTCAGCCGTTCAACTCTTTCTGATCCCAAAACCTCCCTGGCCTGGCTGGCATAATAGAGTCCGGTAGTGTAAGGTCGGCCGCCGTATTTCTTCGCTATCTTCATGATGGTCAACGCTAAAGCGAAAACGAAATTATATCTGAACTGGCGCTGATCACTGGGTATCAGCGCCATCACGATAGCTTCAGGCTGGCCGCTTATTCCGTTTCTGACAACAATCCCTTCTTTTACCATCGGCTGGTTGACTTTCTGCTCTATCTCAGCCATAAATTTCCCCAAATTTTTAAGCGGAACCACAACCTCAGCCGGTGCCAGGCTTGGCCCCAAACGCTTGACGACCATAATCTTGAACCTGTTTTCCCATTCGTGCTGTGCTACTGGATCCGGCAATTGCTGAGAATTGCTGCGTTTGATAAAAGCTGGCAATTTTTCCATCACTCTGGACCGGTCTTTAGACCGAAACGCCAGAGTCGTGATATATAATTTGGGTAATAGCACCCTCTCTTCTACCGGGTTCCCCAGATGTTCTCTCAGCGGAACTACGTTCTTTAACTCAGCCATCAGCGGGTTAATAAAGAGAAGAGACCAGATGGGAATTTTTTCATCATTTATATCCTGGATTAAACTCTGCATACTGGCTGCGTCCGGGCTGCCGACGGCGACAATGTCTAATTCCTCTCTGGGCTGAACACGCAACGTAATTTCGCTGATAAAACCGGTCGTTCCCTCAGCATCGCTGATCAGGTCCAGATCTCTTCCCCGGAATACCCTGGTCTGACCGTCAGGGGTCACAGCGCGGACACTGATAATATTATCTTTGAACCATCCAGACTCAAAAGAACCTATCCCAGCACCTCCCTGGGCCAACCATCCACCCACTGTCGCCGCCGGATAGCTGGAAGGATACAACCTCAAAGTCATCCCCTTCTTTTCTAACTCTTTGTCCAGTTTTTCAAATACAATGCCAGGCTGGACGGTAACCGTCAGATGCTCGCTATCGATGTTCAGGATTTCTTTCATACGGTAAAAATCTACCTCCAGACCCTGTTTCACGGGCAAGACGCCGCCGTATCCGCTCGTCGCTTTACCTCTCGGGGTAAGTGGGATATTTTGAACTGATGCCCATCGTATTAACTTAACCAGCTCGGCTTCTGAAGTCGGCTGGACAATCGCCGCGGGAGTAGTATCTCCAACCAGAGGCCGGATCATACTGGGCAAAGCAGCAATATCATGCCCATAAAGCTTCCTTTCAGTCTTACGAAATGATACCCTGTTACCAAACTCTCGTTCCAGATATGCACGCTGTTCATTATTAATATTAACCATATTTATCACCTTTCCTATCGCTCATCGGTTTAACTTTGACATTGATTCTTTAGATTTATCCCAGTAGAGACTCTGCCATCTCTTTATTTTTCGCCAGGCGGTCCAGTAATACTGCATGTACAATGTCACAGGCTTCGCAGATTCGGTGGTCAGATAAGTGATAAAAAATGTTATTGCCCGCCCTGCGAGAAATAACCACGCCGCTGGCCCTCAAAATTGCCAGTTGTCTGGATATCACTGCCTGACCGATCCCTATAGCTTTCACCAGTTCTCCCACGGTTTTTTCCGCATCCCTTAGCTCTGTGATAATAATGAGCCGCTTCGGATCTGCAAAGGCCTTACTGATGTCCGCTTTCAATCTGTACAGTTCCATATTATATTTGGATGACATTTCTCGCTCCTCATATAGATATATGAATATATATATATTGATATATTTAAATGTTATCTCAAATTGTGATAAATGTCAATTTCGTCAAAGCATAACTTTTGCCCATTATCTACGTTATATCTTTTGAATATGTTAAGTCCGGAAGATATTTTCAAATACTCCTTCCGGTAGCGAGGATCAAGATGTCGAAACAACTCAGAATACTGGCAGCTATACTGACCATAGCTCTGCTGGTTACTCTCATTCCATCGTGTAAGCCTTCCCCAGCAGCTTCAGCCTATACCGCTCTTGTACCGGCTATCCTTCAATCGGGTACCAAACAGCCGGTCTCCATCGCGCTTTTTACTGGCGATTCTCCGGCTTCAGGAAAAGTAAATTTGACCTTACTCAAAGATGGCAAACAGCTTTCCCAAGCCCAGGGCAATATCAAAGGCAACGGGCAGATTCAATTGAATATCCCCGATCTCGATGAAGGTGATTATACCCTTCAAGTCAAGGGGGATAACTTCCAGGATGAAGCCGTCGTCAAAGTAGAAAATAATTACGTGATCTTCCTGGAAACGGATAAACCGATCTACAAGCCCGGACAGACGCTCCATATGAGAATGATGACTTTAAATTCAGAATTGAATCCTGTAAGCGAGACTGTCTCGGTAGAGATTCTGGACGCTAAGGGAATCAAAATATTCCGTCAGGAAAAACAAACTGATGACTACGGAATAACCACGATAGATTTACCGATTTCAACCGAGCCGAATTTGGGAACGTGGAAAATCACAGCTTCGACCGCAAAGACTAAAACCCAGATCGATGTTAAAGTGGAAGAATACGTACTACCTAAATATGAAGTGAAAGCAGACATTCCTAAAGATTGGTTCCTTGTCAATGAACCCATTAAAGGTAAAGTCACGGCTACCTATAGTTTTGGAAAACCCGTAAAAGGCACACTGATAATCAAAGCTACAAAGTATGTAGGAACCTGGCAGGAATATGCCTCCATCAATCTCAATATTGACGGAGAGGCCGAATTTACGGTTCCGGCCGCTTCTTATGTAGCTGGCGTACCGCAGGCTGGCGGCAACGGTAACGTCAAGCTTGAATTCACTGTTAATGAAGACTCCACCGGCTATCAAGAAAAGACGGATACCCTTCTCACGGTGGCTCAATCTTCCGTAAATTTAAAAATCATTCCCTCCGGGTCTACATTTAAACCCGGATTACCTTACAGCTTCCTGACAATTTCAGAGACTCCGGATAATCAGTTGGTGGATGCCACGATTGCAGCTACTGTTTCTTACCTGGACCAGAATTTTAAGGAAATAAAACAGGAAAAGCAAAATCTAAACACCAATAAAGGCAAAGCCTTATTCGAATTGAATCCTCCCGATAATGCGGTTGTCTTAACGATTACCTGCAACTCCAAAAACAGCTCTGTTACTAAGACCATCGAAGCGGCCTATTCGCCTTCCGGAAACTTTATCCACCTGGAACAGACCAGTGAAGGGACCCCGAATGCGGGCGGAAATATTACATTCTGGGTCTATTCCACAAAAGAAGCCGTCAACTTCTATTATGAAATCATTTCCCGGGGAACAGTAGTTTATTCCAATTACACCCAGGGAAGTGAAATCACTTTCAAGACAACTCCTGCTATGGCTCCTTCCGCGAGGTTGTTAGTCTACCAGATCTTACCCAATGCCGAAGTGGCAGCCGATTACCTCCCATTTGAAGTCACGGCCCAATACCCGCAGAATATTACCCTTAGCACCAGCGTTGAAAACGCCCAACCCGGCGAAGATATCAAGATCAATATCCAGACGCAGAGCCAGTCCGAAGTCGGCATCGCCGCAGTAGATAAATCCGTTTTTATACTCGCCGAAAACCGTATGAACCTCCAGCAAGTTTTCGATAAGCTGGAAGAACTATATATGAATCCTCAAGCAGAATTGCACGAAGTCTCAATCTATGAAGGAATTGAAAACCGCGGCGCCAAAGAGGTCTTCCAGAATGCTGGAGTCATCGTATTAAGTAATAACAAGGTACCTGAAGGTAAAAAATACCAGTCTCCGGTAAGTAAAGGTATGCTCGGAGGAGGAATTCGGTTTGACATGGCCGAAGGAGTGATGCCTCCCATGGTAGCACCCATGCCTGCACAGGCTACGGCCGGGATTAATGCCAGTCAAAAGCAATCAGCCGGTGAAAATCTGGCCGAAGTTCAGAGAATCCGCCAGTTCTTTCCTGAGACCTGGATCTGGGATCTCGTAAAAACAGACTCCCGTGGTAAAGCATCTCTTTCCGTTACCGTACCGGATACGATTACTAACTGGATGCTCAGAGCCGTGGCAATATCCAAAACTCAAGGATTAGGAATTGCTGAAAGTCAACTGACCGTGTTCCAACCTTTCTTTTTAACCGTGGACCTGCCTTACTCTACAATTCGCGGTGAAGAGTTCCCTGTCAAAGTCGCAATCTATAACTACCTGGATCAGCCTCAGAGTGTTGTCGTTAATATTCAGCAGGACACCTGGTTTGACTTGCTGGATAACCCCCAGAAGAACATCGTCATCGGAGCCAATAACATTGGCAGTGCACAATTTATGATCCGACCAAAACAACTCGGGACCCGGGGAGTCAAGATCACCGCTCAAAGTCCCCAATCTGCCGATGCCGTAGTCAAGAATATCATTGTAGAAGCTGAAGGAGTTGCCCGCGAGACCGTCAATAACATAACCCTTTCAAACGGAAAAAGTTCTGATATTTCGACACTTATTCCCAGTTCTGTGGTAGAAGGTTCTGCCAGGGCTTATTTTACGGTTACTTCCAGCTATTTGACCCAAACTCTGGATGGATTGGACTCTCTGATACAAATGCCTTTCGGATGCGGAGAACAAAATATGATCATCTTCGCCCCGGACGTTTACATCACCAAATACTTAAAGGAAAGCGGACAGCTTAAACCGGAGATTATGGCTAAAGCTGAAAAGCTGATGCTTACCGGTTATCAGAGAGAACTCACATATCGGCATAAAGATGGAAGTTTCTCCGCCTTTGGCGAAAGTGATAAAGAGGGCAGTCTCTGGTTGACCGCTTTCGTCCTGAAATGTTTTTCCGAGGCAAAAGGTTTGATATATATCGATGACAGCATTTTAAATGAAGCCAAATCCTGGATTCTTTCCCATCAGAATTCCGACGGATCATTCGATGCAGTAGGATTCGTCCATCATCAGGAAATGCTCGGCGGAGTCAAGGGAAAAACTGCTCTGACGGCCTACATCGCTATTGCCCTGATGCAAGCCGGGGAACACAGCGGATCCTTTAAGTCTATTTCTTATCTGGAAAACCAGATCGATAAGACCGATGATCCATATGCCGTCGCCCTTCTCACCGATGCTCTGGAAATGGCCAAAAGCTCCAGGGCTACAGCCGCTTATGACAAGCTGATGCAATTAGCGAAAGAGGATGAAAACGGCCTCTTCTGGGGAAATAATACAGTACTCCCGCCGATAGCAGACAATCCAATTCCAGCATTAAAAATGCGGCCAGTGCAACCATTAGAATCGACTTCATTCATTGAAGCCACCGCTTATGCTGCGCTTTCGCTGATTCAGCATGGAGATAACCTGAATGCTTCCAAAGCCGCGAGGTGGTTGGTGTCCAAGCGGAACTCCAGTGGCGGTTTCGGTTCCACTCAGGATACCGTCATGGCCTTACAGGCGTTAATTGAATATTCCACCAATTCAAGAGCGGATGTCGACCTGACCGTTAACATCTTATCTAAAGAAAAACCCCAGCAAATCAAAGTTAATTCACGAAATTTCGATATCCTGCAGATTGTGGATATTCCTATCAACGACACCGTAAAAATAAGTGTTACCGGCAAGGGCGAAGCCATTGGTCAAATCGTTCAGAGATTTAATTTGCCAGATTCCATCCAGGAGAAAAATGATGTGCTGAAAGTAGATGTTAATTATAACGCCGATGAGGTCGCCGTTAACGATGAAGTTAAGGTCGACGTCAACCTTTCGTTCAATCCTCCTGAACCTGTTGAAGCCGGAATGGTAGTGGTAGATGTTTCAGTGCCCACCGGATTTACCGCCGTTAAAGAGTCAATCGACAAAATGGTGACGCAGCAAAAACAGATCAAACGCTATGATATCTCAGGGAGAAAAGTCATTTTCTATGTCGATAACATGCTTCCCGGCGATAAGATTTCATTCAACTTCCTGGTCAAGGCTATGTATCCGGTAAAAGCCAAAGCCGTAGCTTCTGACGCATATTCTTATTACAACCCTGAGATCAATGCTGAGTCCCTGAGCCACGATATCACGGTAACCAATTAATGACTGCGTTATTATTGTTCAAATACAAAGGGCGGAAGATATCCGCCCTTTGTGTCACCTCCCCTTGCAGGGAGGTGAATAATTTTATGGCATTTCATGTTAAAGATCTTTTATTCTGCGCATAACAAATGCTATAATACCCGCTAGTGTCCTGAGTTAATAAAGGCTTAATTAAATCTGAAACAGATAACAACTCTTTCAAGCGTAGAGATTTATATAACAGATTTCTGATTCAGGACACTAGCAGGAGTCATGGACTTATCTCGGAATGGGATTTGTTTACTGTCAACCAAGCTGCCGAAAAACTTAATCTGGACACCAGCCAGGTCAGACGTTTACTCCGTTCAGGAAAACTTAAGGGGCAAAAATGGGGCAGGGACTGGATGGTTACCGAGCTAAATCCTAAAAATTACTCCCGGGAAAATGTAAAAATAACATCCATGTCCTCCTCTGAGATCATAAGAGATTCCAAATATTCCAGGAAAGATGTTATCAACTTGCTTAACAATACTCCAATATTAGCTGGAATAGATGCATCCAAATTTGCCATCATCATAGACAGTTTTATTATCGAATGCTACCATAGTTATAAGAAGTCCTTCCCGTTTAAAAAAGCATAGTTTCGTAATTTAAACATTATTTAATCATTTTAAGAAACCAGAACAAACTCATCCGAATTTGTATTAAACACAAAAACCATTCTAATGGTTCTCACGGTGCATTTACATTATGGAGGATGCCGATATGAGTTCTGAAAAAACAGTGCTGAAATGCCTTGGTCAATGTTCTTTTACAGCTAATAGCTGCCCTTCAGATGTGGATGTGAAAGACGGTAAAATCATCCGCATCCGGCCAACTCACCTCGATAAACAATATACGAGAGAAGAAATCAACCCGTGGAGGATCGAAAAAAACGGCAAGGTCCTGGAACCCCTGCTGAAGCATCAAATTCCACCTTATCAACTGGCTTATAAAAAGAGAGTTTACTCTCCCAACCGGATTAAATATCCTTTAAAAAGGATGGATTGGGATCCGAATGGAGAAAGGAATCCTCAAAACCGGGGCAAGAGTAAGTATGTCAGAATCTCGTGGGATGAGGCTTCCACTCTTATCGTCAATGAAATAAAACGGATACAGCAAAAGTACGGACCCTACGCTCTCCTTTGCCAGGGTGACGGTCACGGGGAAACCAAGACCATTCATGGTCCTCATTCCTGCCAGATGCTGCTGATGGACAAAGCGGGGGGATATTCTCTAGCGGTCAGAAATGCAGATAGTTGGGAAGGTTGGTACTGGGGTGCGGAACACGTCTGGGGAGGAGAAACCGCCCAGGGAATGATGATGCCCATAAACAATGTTCTCCTGGATATCACCCAAAATACCCAGCTCCTCGTGCACATCGGATCCGACCTGGAAACTACCCCCTGGGGCTTCTCCTGTCAGTTCCCCAGTCAAGTCTGCTACTACTGGACCAGCATCGGCATTAAACAGGTCTTTGTCAGTCCGGATGTCAACTACGCCGCGGCTATCCATGCTGACAAATGGATCCCCATTCTGCCTAATACTGATGCAGCTTTACAACTCGCGATTGCCTATGTCTGGATTAAAGAAGGCACTTATGATAAAGATTATGTCAAGACCCATGTAGTAGGATTTGAACAGTTTACTAATTATGTCACTGGTAAAGAAGACGGCGTACCTAAGACCCCCGCCTGGGCTTCCGAAAAATGTGGGGTTAAGGAATGGACCATTAAAGCCCTCGCCCGGGATTGGGCAGCTAAGATCACTTCCGTCATCCACTTCTATGGAGGCTCTTATATTAGAGGACCTTATGCCCATGAGCCGGCCAGATTGGAATGCTGTCTGCTGGGTATGCAGGGATTAGGTAAACCGGGCGTCCACCAATACGCCCGTTTTGCAGGAATTCCGCGCGTAGTGAACGATCTTCCTCATACTGAAGCGTTCCTCGAAATTTCTAAAGAGCTGGACCGGGCAAAAAATGAAAAGGCACTTTTCAAAACTAAAATCTGGTCAGGACATCTGGTGTATACCAACCCTCCCCAGTTAATTCCTAAAACTCTGGTCCATCAGGCTATTCTGAATCCCCCTGTCAGCACGTGGGGCAGTACTAACCTGCACGCCCGAACTAAAGACCAATTTGTAAAATATACTTATCCCATCCCAAAAGAAAAGGGCGGCACTGAAATCCACATGATCTGGATGGATAATCCCTGCCGCACAACCTGCTGGAATGATGCCTTCAAAACCCTGGACGCTTTCCGCAGCCCGAAAATTGAAACTATCGTCATTCAGCATCCCTGGCTGGAAAATGATACTGTCTTTGCAGATATCATCCTGCCAAGCAATACCAAGCTTGAAGAAGAAGATATTGCCATGTTTATGGCTGGAGGCACCCCCTTCCGTGGCCTGGCTATTGAAAAGAAGGCTATCGAACCCGTTGGCGAGTCTTTAAGTGATTATGAGGCGGTCGGAGAAGTAGCAAAAAAAATGGGACTCTATGAAGAGTATACCGACTATATGACCGTCGAGCAGAAAATTAAACTTGGCTTTGAGATAACTGAAATAGACCAGATGATTAGCTGGGATAAATTTAAAGAAAAAGGCTACTACGTCGTCCCGACGGCGCCGAATTGGGAGAGTACTCCCGCAGGATTAAGACTCTTTCATGATGACCCGGCCAAATATCCGCTGGAGACCCCGAGTGGCAAGCTGGAGTTCTATTCCAAACGGCTGGCAGATGCCTTCCCGGATGACGAAGAGAGACCCCCCTTGCCCAAATGGATTGAAAAAGGTCCCAGTCATGATGAAAGACTCTCGAGCCCCCGGGCAAAGGATTATCCCTTTCTGATGGTAAGTAACCATCCCCGATGGCGGACCCACGCTCAAGACGATGATATTACGTGGCTTCGTGAAATTCAGACCTGCAAGGTAAAAGGATATGATGGATATATGTACGAACCAGTCTGGATTCATCCTTCGGATGCTGTTAAAAAAAGTATCCGGAATGGAGACATCGTCAAACTTTATAATGAAAGGGGTATTGTTCTGGGTGGAGCTTACATCACTGAAAGGATAATGCCGGGGGTCGTTTATCAAGACCACGGCGCCAGGGCGGATATTATCACTGCCGGACCAGAGGAATACATAGATCGTGGAGGAGCCATCAACCTGATCGCTCCAGCCAATGGAACATCACAGAATTGCTGGGGCATGGCCACCAGCGGCTACCTGGTAAACTTAGATATAGTCAGCCCGCAGGAGATGAGTTCCTGGCGGCGTAAATATCCAGATGCATTTGCCAGAGATTATGATGCCGCTGCAGGTTTACGTTTTGATTCCTGGATCAAATGAAAGAAAACCGGCTTTGAATATGCCGAACGAATTTGGATGATCTACTTCTAAATTTTAAACGACAAGGAGGTTTAAGATGAAAAAATTATGTCTGGTTTCTCTGGTGATTCTATTAATGGTCGGAATAATTCTCAGCGGCTGCTCGAACCCGGCTACTCCCACTACCACGACGCCGCCAACCACTACCAGTGCACCCCCCACTACTACCAGCGCTCCCCCCAAGACGACCACTGCTCCGCCTGCGACCTCCGCTCCTCCCACGACTGCACCTCCTACCTCCACTGCGGCACCCACGACCTCCACAGCACCACAGACCTTGAAAATCGGCGGTCTCTTCGGTCTTACCGGTTTCTTCTCCGATTTTGATCAGGTCCAGGCTCAGGAAGCCCAGATCGCCGTCGACATGATTAACGCCGAAGGCGGTGTTAAAGTACAGGGACAGCAATACAATATTCAGCTCATCAGCTATGATTTTAAGAGTACCACCGACGGTGTTGTGGCTGGAGCTAATCAACTCATTTTCCAGGATAAAGTCAAATTCATTATTGCTCCCTCCGCTTTCTTTAGCGGAGCCTGCACCGATATTTGCGAATCGAACAAAGTCATCCGCGGCGAGACCTTCGACTCGGGTACGCCTCAGGAGTTTGGCGCCGGTATGACCTATACCTTCCTCTGCCATAACTCAGCGTTCGAACACGCGTTAACGGTCATCAACTACCTGAAGCAGAATTATCAAAACGTCAAGAAAGTGGTCTATGTCACGCCGGGTGATGCCCAGCCTTCAACGATTAATCAGGTGACCGGTTACCTCAATGCAGCAGGGATCACAGTGGTTGGTGACCCGATCCTTTTCGCCAACGAAACTATCGATTTTAGCCCTATTGCTTATAGATTGGTACAGTCTAAAGCGGATGCTATCTTCATGATGAATGGAGTCGGATTCCATGCTGGCAATATTCTAAAATCAGTCCGTCAATTGGGATCTAATATGATTTTTGCTGCCGCCATTGATAATGCTCCCACGGATATTTTAACCATTGCCCAGGCTTCCAATTCAACCGGATTCTTTGCACCTGGCCTTTACAAAGGAGCTCCCAATACTCCGGCCTTGATGCAGACCTATCTGGACAAGATTTATACCAAGTATGGAGAAAGATCAATCCACATGCAGGCAGTAAACGTTCTGTATATGTTCAAGCAGGCTATTGAAAAAGCCAACAGTCTGGATACTACCACCGTAGCCAACACATGGACTTCTATGGATACCATGCAAACTCCTTACGGAGCAGCTAAACTCGGCGGCCTCAAGACTTACGGAATTAAGCAAGCCTACAGTCATCAGGATCAGGTCTGGACGCTGGACAAAGGACAAATCAAGTTTGGTGCCTGGGTTGATGTTAGCCCCATGCCCTAACTTTACCTGGTTTCTCCCCCTTTTCAGGGAGAATATAAGATAATTTTTTATCCATTCAAGCCTGCAATCGGAGAAGCGAAGGAACAACTTCCCCGATTGTAGGCTTTTAATCAAAAGACAGGGGGATTTATGAAAGAGCAGAAAGGCAAATCCAATCTCATGACTCTTGGTTTCTCACCGAATGCTAACTCATCAGTTGTAGACCTGCAAAACGGCAGAATTGTTAGAGTCAGACCACTGCACTACGACTGGAAATACGATCCAAAACAGTTCAACGCCTGGAAAATGGAGGCTCATGGGCATGTTCTGGAACCAGGCATGAAAACACTGATACCACCCTATAGTCTGGCTTATAAAAAGCGTGTTTATTCTCCAAACCGAGTCCTTTATCCCCTGAAACGGGTAGACTGGGACCCGGACGGAGAACGTCATGTCGAGAACCGTGGTGTCAGTAAATACCAGAGAATTTCCTGGGACGAAGCTCTGGACATCATTGTTAAAGAGCTTAAAAGAATTCAGAAGCAATATGGGACCTATGCGGTGCTTTGCCAGCAGGACGGTCACGCAG
>DEUU01000399.1:5915-11002 GCA_002362735.1 Dehalococcoidia bacterium UBA3254 | reverse complement strand
AGATTCTTTACTTCTAATAATCTGGTCATTCCCTTTTCCCTTATATCTATAATTGGATCTCTTTTCTTAATCGCGGCTTGTGCCACAAAGGCGGGTCTGTCTTTCTCACAGTCAAGTTATTTATCCCGCCGCTGAAATAACTCCCCGGTTCCGGAAAGTTTTAGGAATTAGTAAAAGTAAGCTTCAGGTTCAGATGCTCTTTATCATTATGCGTATTTATCGCTGAGAAAAGCGATGCTGGATCAATTCAGCCAACAGAGATGTCAATGATAAGACTGGTTATCCCGCCAAGCATCGGTAAAGTCAGTAAGGGTATCTTATGAGTTAAATTGTTCACCAATTCTTAATGAGTAATCATATTGGTAGTCATACCAATTCTGACTTGAGCTAATTATAGCAGAAGAAGTTTCGTTGTCAACAATAGATGACTCATAATAATCGCCCGTGGCTTAACCAAAATCGCGTTGAGGCATTTTCTCAATTTGTTCCAATAAAATTGTTAAGTATCCTTGATTACCGGAACATCAATGTATGAGGGATATTTTGAATCATGCAAGATAGTTTGAATTGCGATGATACCCTTACTGTCTTCTCCTGGAAGATTGCCGGTATTCATGTTACGGTCGTATTCCGGGAAATTACTGCTGGATATATCAAGACGAATACGGTGCCCCTGTCTAAATAATTGACTGACGACACCCAAATTGATGATATATTCGTTTACCTCTCCAGGAGTGACAAATTCAGGCTGGAACAGGGACTTGCGATACCTTGCTCGAACGATGCCTCCGCAGACAACGTTATAGGCAAAACCATCGGGATATACATCAACCAGCCTGGCAGTAAAGTCCGTATCCCTGACGGATGTCATAGCAAAAAGATGGACCTTCAGTGGACCGGTAATCTCCAGATCTTCTTTTAGTACCGGGGTTGTATAGCACAATACGTCATCGCGCTGTTCAATCGGGGACTGCTCCTGGGGACCAGAGGCAAATCTCGTTAACCTGGATTGGCCGCGAGCACTGATGGTGGTCACCGGAAAATGAGGATCATACTTAAATATATCTGAAGATTCAGAAACGGGCTCTTCACTGGTAAGCAATCCGTCACCAAGTGAGGTGTTGGCATGGCCTCGACTGTGCAAAAATTTTTTTTGCCACAGGGTATCAGAAAGCGGCCAGGTATCAGCATTGCGCCAAATATTTTTACCCATGACAAAATAACGTACCGTGGGCAACTCGATATCCATCCCTTTTACGTACTTGTCAAAAAATTTAATAATATACTGAGACAGTTGACTACCCAGCAGGGTAGCTAACTGCCCATAATTTAAATCACCCGTATCACCATTTGGATCGGGCCCGGAATGGTCCCAGGGACCCATGACCAAGTGCTGACCCTGGCGTGCAAGTTGTGACCCTCCCTTTTCCCTCATACCCGAAAACAGGTCAACCGTTCCCCCAGGCCAATCATCAAACCAACCTGTAACATGAAAACACGGAACTTTTATTTTGTTAAAGTCCAGAGTACTTTTGGCTATATATTCGGGAGTATCTCGCTTATTATCAAGCACCACATTGGCCCAGATATCCCGGATGCCCTCAAAATTGAAATAAGGAACATCCCTGAGTGGTAGAAAATTGTAAATCTCGGCTGGATCATACTGAGCCCGGTTTAGTAATTGTCTCATCGAAGAAACGTCTTTTCCCTGTTTTTCCTGTTGGTCAACAATAGCCACAGCCATACCTAAAACCCAGTTTAATCCCGCCGCCAGGCAAATAGTACCGTTACTTCGCGTGGGTTCTGCCAGAGCAGAACCTGCAACCCAGGGAGATATAGCCTTTAGATGTGGAGGATTTTGCCTGGCGGCTGTCCATTGCGTCATGGCCATATAGGAGCTTCCAGCCATGCAGATATTTCCATCGCACCAGGATTGGGTAGCCAGCCATTCTACAGAGTCGTATCCGTCATTACCCTCGTAACTCCTTAAGGTATCACCCAGCTCATTCGCACCGCCAGAATCGAACGTCCCTCTGACATTTTGAAAGACCAGCGCATAACCAGCCGGAATAGTATCAACTACCGATAAAAAACAATGGTCCATTACAGAGTGTCTTTCATAGGGAGTACGTACCAGTATGGCCGGGTGTTTTTGGCGATCGTAAGGACGATAGATATCAGCTCGCAAGATCACGCTATCTCGCATTTCCATTGGAACGTTTCTGGTAATTCGAATGGAACAATCCATTACATTGCCTCCTGATTTCTGACCTACCCCGGCAGCGTTACCAGTATTAACTCGCAGTAACTATTAAAATAGCCTCCGGATCCGGATACTGAAAGTTTTTAGAACTTCGTGAATGTACTTGATTATAGGCCTTCTGCATAGCCCTATCAAGACCTCTGCTGCTTCCAAATTTGTAAATATTTCTCGATCTAATAACCTAACCCGCCTGTTCCCGTTGAAGGATTCAATACGGCCATCTTCTCAGGTCACTGTGATCTGAAGAACCCGTAGACCAGGGCGATCGTATTATGTTTGATATTTGAGATATCGGATACCACGTCAAATCCACTCTCCTTAGTTAATAAAATGCGTTTGTTTTGATTTGACTTTATAAATACTTCTGCTATAATAAGCTCAAGTTAATATCAGTATGACTACCAATGTGATTACTCATTAAGAATTGGTGAACAATTTAACTCATAAGATACCCTTACAGACTTTGCCCATTGTGTTTATAGTTATCCTGGCTAACCTGCTTATCGAAATTCCCTTTAGCGAGATTAATTCTGGAAAACATTATTATTTATAGATTCTCAGAAACCAGATTGTAATTCTGTCGAATAATAATCGTTAAATCAGGTTTGTTGGAGATACGGATGATTGCATTTATTGTCCGCAGATTACTATTAAGCGTTTTCGTTCTCCTCTTGATCACAATCATGAGCTTTCTCCTTTTACATATTATGCCAGGGGACCCGGTTACCATTATGCTAGGCGTAGATGCAACTCCGCAGCGTGCTGATGAGTTAAGAAAAGAACTCTGGATGGATCGCCCTGTAGCAGTGCAATATATTCACTGGTTGTCCAATGTTGTACATGGCGATCTTGGCGATTCTGTAACTAACCGCGAAAGTGTTTCACAGGCTATGGCCCAACGTCTGCCGATCACTCTATATCTATCCTTCTTTTCCCTCATCTTAAGCACCATCGTCGGGGTGGGAATAGGGATCATTTGTGCCGTGCGACGCGGAGGAATTCTGGATTCACTGATCACGCTTTTTTCTAATATCGGTATCGCCATCCCTATTTTTTGGCTGGGTATACTCGGTATTTATTTTCTTGGGCTGAATTTGGGATGGCTGCCTATTCAGGGATTTACATCTCCATTTGATGATTTCGGGTTAAGCGTTAAAAAATCAATCATGCCTGTAATTTGCATGGCAATTCCCGCTATTGCATTTTTCGCCCGGCAAACGCGGTCAAGTATGCTGGAAATAGTCCGGCAAGACTACGTCCGGACTGCCTGGTCAAAGGGTTTAAGAGAGCGCGTCGTGGTAATGAGACATACCTTGAAAAACGCTTTAATCCCGGTGGTAACATTACTGGGTATAGAACTGCGAACGCTGGTGGGTGGTGCTGTACTGGTGGAAACTGTTTTTAATATTCCGGGCATGGGAAGGCTGGCGGTAACATCCGTCATTAATAAAGATTTTATTACTGTTCAGGCCTGTGTCCTTATTATCGCCGTGGTAGTACTGCTGGCTAACCTGCTTGTCGACATTTCTTATGGCTGGATTGATCCCAGAATACGTTACCAATGATGAGGACGCAAAATGGCAGATAAGGGTTTAAGCCCTGTAATTACATCCGTAAATGGCAACTCTCTTCTCCCGAAAAGAGAATTGACTCGCTTTTATCGAGTATTTTTCGGCCGATGGGTGGTAATTATCGGGGCGTTAATCATATTCATATTAATTGTGATGGCCATCTTTGCACCTTTTATCGCTCCTTACGATCCTATAAAACCTAACGCGGCAGAATCACTTCTGCAACCGTCACATGCCCATCTTCTGGGGACGGATATACTTGGTCGCGATGTTTTAAGCCGCATCATATATGGTTCGAGAGTTGCACTGATGGTCGGTGTAATTGCTACCAGCATCGCCGCGGTATTCGGCATGGCTATGGGTCTTCTGGCAGGATATTTCGGAGGTTGGATCAACAATGTAATTATGAGAATTACAGACGCCCTGATGTCCATACCACCAATCATGCTGGCTCTCGCCGTCGCTGCCTTATTAGGTGGTGGACTTGTGAATGTAATGATATCCGTGGGTATTTCCCTGATACCAACCTACTGCAGATTGATGTGCAGCGAAGTTCTTTCTATTAAAGAAACTGATTACGTTACCTCAGCCGTAATAAGCGGGGCCAGCCATGGCCGGGTCATGTTACGAAATATTCTTCCCAATTCGTTCCCTCCAATTCTCGTACTGATAACTCTAAACATGGGCATCGCGATTATGGCCGAAGCCTCGCTAAGTTTTCTCGGCATCGGAATATCGCCGCCAGCACCAGCCTGGGGAGGTATGGTAGCCGACGGCTACCGATATCTGAATACTAACCCGGTTCTCTCTTTCACTCCTGGCATAGCAGTAATGCTGGTGGTACTGGCATTTAATATCGTTGGAGATGGACTGAGAGATGCTCTGGATCCTCGATTAAGAGGCATATTATAATTAGTCTTTCTTTCATTGATTTGGAAGTGGGAAAATACTCTAAATTACCCGCGTGGGTTTAAGTATATAAGATATAGAATCTAAATTATTCTGTTAGTTAAAAAAAGAAAAAGGAGGTAGAAGAACCATCAGCTAAAGCTTGACGTTTATTTTTCATTACTCATATGCCGGACAAATAATTGAGAAAGGATGGTGAACATGGCAACAAAACGGTTTTTATCGAAGCTAGTTTTATTACTTGTTTCAATTTTACTCGTTTCGTTTCTGATTGTCGGTTGTTCTTCCAATACAACCACCACACCGGTTAACCCAACGACCTCTGCCCCAACGACGGCTGCTCC
>DEUU01000399.1:695-5643 GCA_002362735.1 Dehalococcoidia bacterium UBA3254 | reverse complement strand
GCTGCTCCTTCTACCACTATCGCCCCCACCACTTTTGCCCCAACCTCTTCTGCTCCGCCATCTACCCAGGCTATAAAGAAAGGCGGTACTCTTAAAATAATCGAGGCCACCAGCCCCAGCGGTCTTGGCTACGTGCCGGATATCCTGAAGCCTGAGGCTGTCGCCATGGCTTCTCCAGCAGTCGAGACCCTCTATCGTATGGATAAAACCGGCCAGAGCCAACCCTGGTTGGCAACCGATCATTTAAAATATGAATCAGCTACCAATTCTTATTTGATGACCATTAAAAAGGGAATCAAGTTCCAGGATGGCACCGATTTCGACGCCGCGGCTGTTAAATGGAATCTTGATCAATCTATCGGTAAAAGAACAGATGTAAAATCAGTTAAATCCGTGGATGTCGTTGATTCTTCCACGGTCCGCATCAATCTCTCTACCTTCGATAATGGTTTGGAGACACAGCTTTCAAGATACTGCGGTCTGATGTTCTCCCCAACTTATTTCCAGAAAAATGGCGAGGAAGGAACGAAAAATTATCCGGTTGGAACGGGACCATTTAAATTCGTGAGCTTTACTCGCGATGTCAATCTCAAGTATACCCGCTGGGATGGTTACTGGCAGGCAGGCAAACCTTACCTCGATAATATCGAGTTTGTTTTTATCGCTGACCCAATGGTAAGATTGGCCTCTTTCCAGGCTGGTGAGGCAGATGTTCTAACCGCTGTTGAAGCCAAAGACGCAAAAAAATTAAAAGATACCGGCAAATACAATTTCGATACCTGCATGGGAACACTCTGGGGTCTGGCTGGAGACGGCTCTCATCCCGACTCACCTTTTGCCAAGATTGAAGTACGCCAGGCGCTGGAGTATGCAGTAAACCGCGATCCGGTAGTCAATTCTATAGGACAGGGTTACTGGGCTTCGACTGATCAGCCTGTCGCCAAGACACAATGGGGCTACAACACCACACCATCACCCTATAAATACGATCCCGCCAAAGCCAAAGCACTCCTGGCCGCGGCAGGCTATCCGAACGGTCTGGGACTCCCGATGATTGTGCAGAATGAACCGGCTTCAGCGGTCGATTTGATGACCGCGATCCTGGCACAGCTTAACGATGCCGGATTTAATCTTAAACTGCAAGTAGTTGATCCAGGCGCGTTTTCCAACTATGTTATCAAAACTGGCTGGAACAATACCCTGTTATGCTGGAACTACGTCGAAGGGGCGGATTCTTCCAGTATTCTGGTATTCGGTTTTTCAAGCATGGGCTTCCCATACAGAAGTACCTACTATGCCAAAGAGGTTGATGATATAATCAAGCAAATTCCGCAGACCACTGACTTCGCTCAAAAGAAGGCTCTGACCGAGCAAGCTATGGGACTCATCCGGGATAAGTACTGCGAACTGACCACCATTTGTCGTACTACCAATATCGCTGCCAAAAAATCTTCTGTTCATAATGATGGATTCTTCGCTGAGGATACCTTCCAAACCTCCCTGTGGGATTGCTGGATAGATAAATAAGACTGAGGGGGTTAGCTGACGATTTAAAGGCTAACCCCCTTTTCCTCAAACCTCTGTGGCACCGAAGACCTGTGCTGGTCCGCTACTAGAAGTATAGTTGCACCGTATTATAAATAATACGAAGATTGAAATTAAAAATTCTACCCGTACGTAACAAACCAGTTTGATATAAAGGTGATAAACATCTTGAAAAATGTTCAAGTTTAATTGCTAAACATGCAGAAGGGAAAGTAATAATTATGAATACCGTAAAGCTGGATACTGGTTATATTTCAGGGGCCGTCCTAGGAGAATACGGACAAGAGGTTCGCGTCTATCGAGGGATACCCTATGCCGCTCCTCCGGTAGGAGATCTACGCTGGAGACCTCCTCAACCTCCGGCACCCTGGCCGGGAGTCCGCGAATGTATCATTCATAGTTCTCCAGCGGCCCAGTATCCAGACGTGAATCTGCCAGATGATTCACAAAAAGTGCCTTCAAGTGAAGATTGCCTATATCTAAACGTTCTGACACCGGCCAAAAAAGATACCGAAAAACTACCGGTTATGGTCTGGTTCCACGGAGGAGGACTAAGATACGGAAGCGGCAACTTGCCTCTCTACAATAGTCCCGGACTACCCCGGCATGGGGTAGTGCTGGTAACTGTCAATACCCGGCTGGGCGTATTAGGACTGCTGGCCCATCGTTTAATTTCAGAAGAATCACCGGATCATGTCTCCGGGAATTATTTATTGCTCGATATGATTGCTTCTCTGCAATGGGTAAAAAGGAATATCGCAGCCTTTGGCGGTAATCCGAATAAAGTCACCATTTTCGGTCAGTCTGGCGGATGCCATAAAGTTCTTAGCTTGATAGCTTCACCCTCCGCAAAGGGGCTATTCCATCGCGCCATCTGTCAGAGCGGCGGTACCGGTCCAGCCCCGGACACGATGGCAGACATGGAGGCCTATGGTAACGATTTGTTCGCCATGCTGGGTGTAGACAAGAAAAAGGATCCTCTGGCAGAAGCTCGCTCGTTACCCTGGCAGAAAATCATCGACATTGATCAGACTCTTTGTGTAGAATTAGGAAAAAAGTACGGATCATGGTTCGCATTTACGGGGCCCTGGAACCTCTCAATTGATGCACATCATATTCCCGATGCTTTACCCAATATATTCAAATCAGGTAAGCAAAATGCCGTTCCTTTCATCATGTTTTCTACTCTGGGAGAGTTGACAGGTCCTGGGTTAGTCTGGATGCCTCAGATGATTCCTGATTATGTCAACGTACTTTCCGGGGCCGACCTGGTCAACGTCAAAGGATATGCGGGTATTTTCGATCATATCCCGAGCAATTGGAAGAGGGAGGGCTGCGTATCTTCGCACGGCATAGAATTACATTACGTTTTCGGTGGCGTAGATGACCCGGGACCCTGGAAATATCATTTCCCCATATATGCCTCGGCCGGCGCTAAATCACAAATGCCGGTAATTGAAGATATCGATCGTAAAATATCAGAGACGATGATGAAAATATGGACCAAATTCGCCAAAACTGGAAATCCAAATATCTCACCAACGGTTACCTGGCCAGCCTGGCAGAAAACTACTGACCAATATCTGTATATCAGAGAGAAAATCCAAGTGAAATCCGGCTATTCCAGAGTTGCCCAAAATGAATAGTTAAAAAGCTGTAGCCTATACCATATAGCCCGGACAGGTTACATTTATTAAACAAAATGAAAATTGAGTATTGAAGCTCTAGCCGCAATAACCCATCCAAGAATGGATGTAAGCGAAATATAATTTGACCGAAAGAGGATAATGACATGGAAATAGAGTTAAAGAACAAGATTGCTATTGTTACTGGAGCAGGACAGGGAATGGGTGAAGCTATTGCCCTGACTTTTTCCCGGGAAGGGGCCAAAGTAGCCATTAATGATATCCGTCAGGAGACCCTGGAAAGAACTGCCAATCAAATCAAAGCCATGGGAGGGGAAGTCATGGCCATCCGGGCAGATATCTCCCAGGAAGATCAGGTTAATCAATTAGTAGAAAAGGTTATCAAGCAATGGGGTGGGGTAGATATCCTGGTCCATAATGCCGGGGTAGGCAATACCCGCTTGACTGAAGATTTAACTTCCAGGGAATGGCATCGAGCGATTGGAGTAAATCTGGATGCCTGTTTTTATACCTGTAAGGCGGTCATTCCCACGATGAGAAGCCGGGGAGGAGGAAAGATTGTCTTAATCTCTTCTCAGGCCGCTCGAAGAATGACCCGGCAGAACTGTATTGCCTATACTTCCTCCAAGTCCGCGATCCTGGGATTTGTGCGTCATCTGGCATTCGAGGTAGGACCTTACAAGATTAATGTTAATACGATCTTGCCTGGAGCTACCCTTTCTCCAGGTATAAAGATATCCGCTCAGGACGCGCAATCCATGAAAGATTCTATGCCGCTCAAGGATGTCTGTTATCCGCAGGACATAGCTGACGTGGTGCTCTTTCTTGTGTCAAGCAAAGCGCATAAAATTACCGGGGCCGCCCTGGATGTGGATGCTGGAGAATCATTGGTGAATTTGCCCTGGGAAGTCTTCTATAAGAGAAGAAAAGAAGCCCTGGCAAATAATGAACCCGCTCATTAGCCTCAGATTAAATACAAACATACCAGAGACCAATTATGAGGAGATCCAGATGGACAACCAGACAATTGAGGACCGGCTTAGTGAGCTGGAGAATAAGGTAAGAGTCCTTGATGATATTGAAGCAATCAAGAAGCTCGAAAGATACTATGGTTACTACATTGAACACTGGATGTATGAAGATATTATCGATTGTTTTTCAGATAGTCCGGATACGGAACTGAATATAAACGTTGGCGTCTATTCAGGTAAAGCAGGAATCCGAAGATATTTTGAGGGAGAAAAGCGGCGCAGCCAGAATCCAGAGTTACTCCACCAGGTGATGCAGCTTTCAGGCATCGTTGATATAAACCCTGATGGTAAAACCGCACACGGCCGCTGGTATGGATTCGGTTGTGTTTCTATTCCTGGCGTTGGCGATAAAGGGGTTATCCAGAACATTTCCGGTGGAATATACACCGCTAAATATATCAAGGAAGATGGCAAATGGAAAATCCTGAAATTAATCTGGAATCCGACTTACAGATTTGAGCCCGGGCAAGGGTGGGTAAAACCGGACCGGGTGGCTTCGCTTACTTATAAAGACCTGGCCAAACCGCCCAAACCGGATAAACCAAGGCAATTAGACACGCGCTATCCATCTGGATACATCGCGCCCTTTCACCACGTGCATCCGGTGACTGGAAAGAAAACCACTGAGGAGAAGCATAACGCTACCCTTAATTTGAAACATATTGAGTAAACATTCGAACCCATTAATTAATATTAATTTAGATTTGCACGAAATATTTTGCTTTT
>DEUU01000399.1:0-359 GCA_002362735.1 Dehalococcoidia bacterium UBA3254 | reverse complement strand
GAATTAAACGGAACCAAAAAGGGAGAAGTATATGAATGTAAGGGCCTTATTTGATCTTAGTGGACGCAAAGCACTGGTAACCGGAGCTGGTCGTGGCATAGGAAAGGTCCTGGCCCTGGGACTGGCAGATGCCGGATGTGATGTCTCAATTCTGGAGATTAACCTTGAAAGCGCTCAAAAAGTGGCGGAAGAAATAAAAAAAATGGGGCGAAAAGCTTTAGCCTTAAAGGTAGATGTTACCCATAAGGACGAAGTGGAGAAAGCCTTTGCGGCCACGGCGAAGGAATTAGGGGGGCTGGACATTTGCTTAAACGTCGCTGGTGTTTGTATTCATCAGCCGGCTGAAGATACTCCGGAAA
>DEUU01000253.1:10340-11461 GCA_002362735.1 Dehalococcoidia bacterium UBA3254 | reverse complement strand
TAATTTTTTAGTTGCTTTCTCTCACTAACGTCATTTTTCCAGTATTTATTCGCTTTTCAACGGGTGGGGTGACCTGCCTCAGGCGATGCCCTGGAGGGAACCAAGTCCAAAACGTCTGAAAAAGAGCACCTCGGTGAGCCTCTGCTTGGAACGTCTACACTGCATCTAGCATTAACGCCGATATAGGTACAAGATTACTTCTGAGGTTCAATGATTACTTTTAAGGAATTCTGGCCTTCGGCGACGAGCTGAAAACCAAGTCCAGCCCTGTCTAAACTCAGGCGGTGGGTAATCATCTGTCCCACCGGAATCGTCCCGGCCCCAATCAGATCTAACGCGGTTTGATAATCACCCGGACTGCCTCCGTAGGACGAAGTGAGTGTGATTTCGGTACGCCAGAATAGCTCATTCATTGAAATCGGAATGGCGGCGCCGGGATTTGGGGTGGCGAAAAAGAGTATCGTACCGCCGCGCTCCACCGATTTTAAAGCCTGGTTCACGCCGGACGGGGCGCCCGAACATAATATCACCGTATCCGCCAGAAGCCCGTGATTAATCTCGCGCAGTCGTTCAGGCAGGTCTTCTTTGGCAATGATGGCCGTATCCGCACCCAGCCGGCGGGCGGCTTCCAGACGGTATTCGCAGATATCCGTTGCTATCACACGCCCTGCCCCGAAAGCGTGAGCCAGCATTATGTGAAGCAGACCGGCAATGCCGCTGCCGATGACCGCTACACAGCCGCCCGGCTTCAGGCGCGCCAGTCTTTGCCCGCGCAGAATACAGGCTAAAGGTTCAATAAAGGTTGCATCTTCGTAAGATACATGGTCCGGCAGTACAAAAATGCCGCGGTCAACATTTATAGCCGGCATCCGGATATATTCAACGAAACCGCCGGGATCGAAGTTCGTCCGGCGGAGGGTCTCGCAAACGGTGTGATGGCCGCTCAGGCAATAATGACACACATTGCATGGAACATGATGGGCCAGAGCTACCCGTTCACCCTCTTTGTAGCGTTTTACCCCTTCTCCCACCTCAACAATTTGGCCGCTAACTTCATGCCCCAGTATCAAGGGAGCTCGATCGATGCGGTACCACTCCATGACGTCGCTGCCGCAGATGCC
>DEUU01000253.1:0-10092 GCA_002362735.1 Dehalococcoidia bacterium UBA3254 | reverse complement strand
ACGTCGCTGCCGCAGATGCCGCTGGCCTCTACTCGTACCAGCACTTCACCGGGGCCGATTTTCGGAACAGGCTTCTCCTCTATCCGGACATCCCGGTTGTTGTACCACATCGCCACTTTCATTCTGTGTCTCCTTAACGTGAAGCCGCTACCCTTTCGATTCCTGGCTTTTTTCGTGGTCGTAAATTTCTTGAGCCATCTTCGGAGTGGCGTTTTCGTGGATAATCGCCCGTATCGCCTTAATCATGGCTACCGGGAAAGCATTTTGCCAGATATTCCTGCCCAGATTTACTCCGATCGCTCCATTTTGTATCCCGTCGTAAACAAATTCAAACACTTCAAGTTCCGTATCAACATGTGGCCCGCCTGCCATGATCACCGGAACGGGACAACCGCCAGCTACTTTTTCAAAGTTTTCACACCAGTAGGTTTTTACCACTCGTGCCCCCAATTCGGCGGCAATACGCGATGCCAGGGCCAGATAACGGGCATCCCGTTTGCCGAGTTCTTTACCTACAGCGGTAACCGCCATCACCGGTATGCCGTACCTTTCTCCCTCGTTGGCCAGCTTCGCCAGATTCAACAAGGATTCTTTTTCGTAGTCAGTGCCGACAAAAATCGATATGCCTACGGCAGACACATTCAGGCGGATAGCCTCTTCCATCGAAGTGGTAATCCCTTCATTAGCCAGGTCTTTCCCGACCATACTGGTACCACCGGATACGCGGAGAATGATTGGTTTGGCATTATCCGGGTCTACGCATGAACGTAAAACTCCTCTGGTAATAAACAGCGCGTCAGAATAGGGCAGCAAGGGACTAATTGTTTTACGCGGTTCTTCTAAATGACTGGTAGGCCCCTGGAAATATCCATGGTCTACCGGCATGATTAAAGTATGCCCATCCCTTTGTATTATGCGTGATAATCGATTTGCCATTCCCCAGTCCATAGTATTAAATACCTCCCCTTTGATCATTTTTTTCTTTTCGGAGGACTGAAACGCTTTCGGGCGTACCTGATTATATTCCGTTCATCATGACTCTATCAAGGCTTTTTGGCGCAACCCAATTGATCTGAATCTCAATATTGCTTCAGTGAGAGGTCAGGACTGCTCCAACTCACCATAATGGGCTACTTTACTCTCCGGAGCGATTGTAATAAAAGCTTCAGGCTCCGGTTATGAATCTCAATCCAGTAGAGATTTTTCTGGCCTGAAACTAAATGGTATGGCGGATCAATATTGCTTTAATTTTGGCTATCATCATAATCAGAACAATTATAAAAAAGGAGAAAGGAATGCACGCACAATTTTTTAACCTGTTAAAAAAAGACCATCAGGAAGTGATGGACTTTCTGGATCAGATTCAGGACTTATCAGACCACAGTTTTAAAAAACGCGAAGACCTTTTTAATCAGATGAAAGAAGAGCTGGTTCCTCACCTGAGAGCGGAAGAAAAAGCTTTTTATGCGGTTCTGCTTCAAAACAAGGAAGCAAAAGAAGACACGATGGAGGGAATGGAAGAACATCATGCCGCCGAACTGATTTTAAATGAACTGACCAGAATGTCTGCCGAAGAAGAATACTGGCCGGCTAAACTGAGTGTCTTCAAAGAACTGGTGAATCATCACATCGAAGAAGAGGAAAGCAAGATCTTTCAGGTCGCTCGGGAAGTCATTGATGAAGATAAAATGAACTCCATCATGGAGAAATTCCAGGCAGAAAAGGAAAAGGTGAAGAAAACGGAGGCCGTTAAAGCCCAAGCTAAATAGCTGCTTTTTCACTTACCTTACCAACTTCAGACCCCGGCCTGCGGGGAGTTTGTGGAATGATGACGGCGTCCTGAAAATATCCGGGGTCTGATCCTTTATTACTTGGGAATCTGAGTTTTTCCAGGTCTAAAATATGATCAACCTGGCCTTACCATGGCGAATATGCTGGAAAGTCATCTCAACCATAAGGCCTGAAGTAAGACAGCACCTGAAAGAATGGAAACGGCGAGCAAGCGATATTCCGGATGCAGAGCTCCGCAAGCAAGCCCTCGCGAGTATAGAATCTAAAGCTTTCCATTGTGAGTGCGGTGCTGTCTATGCCTTACTGGCTGAATCTTATTATCGCGAAATTTTACAATTTATTGTGGCTTACCAAACTATCAGCGATTATCTGGATAATTTATGCGACCGCAGTTCCTCGGTTAATCCTCAAGACTTCGGTGCTTTGCATGAAGCCATGACTCAGGCTCTGATTCCAGGCCTTTCTGAAACTAAATATTATCGTTTTCGGAATCAACAGAATGATGGCGGCTATTTATCTTCTCTGGTCAGAAGCTGCCAGGATATCCTGGCTAAAATACCGGCCTATCCTGAAATTGCGGCGTTTACTTTCGAGCTTGCCAGCTATTACTCCCATCTTCAAATTAACAAACATGTCAAAGTTGATGAACGTGTTCAACGTTTACAAAATTGGTTTGAGTCTAATAGAAATGAATTGCCGGAAATGAGATGGTATGAGTTTGCTGCCAGTACAGGGTCGACGTTAGGGATTTTCTGTCTGGTCGCAGAGTCAACTCGTGAAAAATTCTCCGTCGATATGGCCCAACAAATTAAAAATGCATACTTCCCCTGGGTGCAGGGGCTGCATATTCTTCTGGACTACCTGATCGATCAGGAAGAAGACCGCGCCGGGGGCGACCTGAATTTTTGTACCTATTATGCGAATGAGAATGATTTGTTTGAAAGACTAAGGCTCTTTTATGACCAGGCGGATGCCAGTATTGCCGACCTGCCCGATGCTAAATTCCATCATCTCATCAACCGCGGACTGCTGGGCATGTATCTGGCAGACGATAAGGTTAGCCGGCAAAATGATGTTCGTAAAATCGCCCATAAAATTCTCCGGCACGCAGGCGTATTAACGATCTTTCCTTTTTTCTATTGCTGGGCCTTCAGACGACTCAAATTTTAGCCTCGTCATTCTATCAATGATTTTTAATCTATTTTAATTAGCGTAATATCCATGGCCTGGTCAATCAAGATTTAATTTAACTGTAAATCAAAGAATTGGCTGCCTTTAGCGGCCATAAAAGCTGAACGTTGCATAATTAATTTTTCAGATGTTAATCCGTGATTAAGCGGATAAAAAAAGCCTGGCTGCTAAATATAATAAAATTTAAGAGCCGTGTGTGTCTTTCAGAAAATGTTATCCCAGTTCAGGCTCACTTCAGGAGGTAATAATGACCACCTATAAAGCTCCCAAAAAAATCAATGTTCCACCTCAGCATCAGAAACATCAACCGGGGACTACCCGGGAAATGCGGCCAGTTCCTGAGTATGAAGATCTGACATATCAGGGCAGCGCCAGGCTGCTGGACAAGGTAGCTATTATCACGGGAGGAGATAGCGGCATTGGGAAATCTGTAGCTCTCCTCTTTGCAAAAGAGAAGGCCGATATTGCCATTATATATCTGGAAGAACATGAAGATGCCAGGAAGACCAAAACCAGAGTTGAGGAACTGGGAAGGCGCTGCCTGAATATTGCCGGGGATGTGCAGTTTGAGCAATTTTGTGAGAGAGCCGTGCAGGAAGTAGTGGATAAATATGGGAGGCTGGATATCTTGATTAATAATGCCGGGGTACAATTCCCACAGGATTCCCTGGAAAATATTAGTTCTGAGCAGCTCCACCGGACTTTCCAGACCAATGTATTCAGCATGTTTTATTTGACCAAAGCGGCTTTAAAATATATGAAACCGGGTGCTTCCATAATTAACACCGCCTCAATTACTGCTTATATGGGGAAAGAGAACCTGATTGACTATTCCAGTACCAAGGGAGCCATTATCTCCTTTACTCGCGCATTATCTTTAAGTTTAATCAAAAGAGGCATCCGGGTTAATGCCGTTGCACCGGGCCCAATCTGGACTCCATTGATTCCTTCAAGCTTTTCCTCTGAGTATGTTAGCGAGGAATTTGAAAATGGGCCTATGGAAAGAGCCGGTCAACCCCGGGAAGTGGCGCCCAGTTATTTATTCCTAGCCTGCAACCATGATTCGTCTTATATTTCCGGGCAAACCTTGCATCCCAATGGAGGGAAAGTAGTCAACGGTTAAATATTCGATTTTAATTCGGAACATTCGATTTAGCTTATCTTCCTGAGGACATGTTCTGGTTATAGTGCCGTTTGCCTAGGTCTATTTCAATCCTAGAAAACGCTCGTCTGTGTTTGATATTTTTGCGCTTTATAATCTGATACACAGCAATAGCTATTCCAGTGACAGAGCACGGTGAGACCCTGGATATTCGGGGCGGCTGTTTGAAGAAACCATTGCTGATGAACTGGCTTGATTGAGACAAGAGAAAAAGCTGTAAAAGGACACTTTGAGAATACTCCCGGTTTATTTATAATGTAAATAAATACCGCTGGAGATTTATCTCATGCTAAAAAGCAGGCCAATAATTTTATTTTTAATATTCTTTGTTCTCTTAATTTCGAGCCTCAGCTGCAGCGCGAATAATGGGGTGCCTGTAAGCCCTGCTGTTCCCAGTTCCTCTCCAGCGAGCACCAATTCGTCACCTGCGACACTAACCAGCAATCCGGTATTAAACACTCCGTCAGTCCCTGCTATCGATGTTAAAGAAGCTTACGAACTAATACAAAGTAATAAGAGTAACCCTGACTTTATAATTATTGATGTAAGGACTCCGGATGAATTTAATGGTGGGTATATAGCCGGTGCGGTTAATATAGACTACTACTCTTCCGATTTTAAAGATAAGATAGGTCAGTTGGACCGGAAAAAGGAATACCTGATTTATTGCCGATCAGGTGTGCGGGGTGCAGCCTCCGTGCAGATTATGCTTGACCTGGGATTCACCCGGGTGCACAACCTGACCGGAGGAATTGTGCAATGGATAAATGCCGGACTTCCCACGGTACACTAAATTAAATCTAATTCCGTCTCTTTGAATTGATTTCAGGCGGGCAATAATTCAGACGCCTGGCTTGATCGCGATCCGCAATAACAATTCTCTCAACTCTTGATCTGCCACCGTTTCCGAATACTACAGAAAGTTGTCATTTTAGGTTTTGGACTTTCATTTGCTTATCAAATACATATATAATGGCGATAACAACCTGTATTTTAAGTCATAATAAAGTAGCCATAGCGTAACAAATGCAGTCTTGCAGCTGTAATTATCCAAAATAAATATTGAAATTCGGGATTCATCCGGGGAGGGTAAAAAAATGAAACAAGTTCTTTTAACCGTTAGTGCCGGAAAGCGTTTAATTGCTAAAGCCATGGTAGCACATCCTGAAATAAAAAGAACCCTTGCCCAGGGGACGATGGTGATCCTTGCGGGGACTACCAACGCCTGTATCACGGAAGAAATATTTTCCCTCATTGGAGAAAAACGAAATTTCAATTATAAAAGATTTATCCGGGGAATCATCATGGCCCCGGGTCATAAAATGACCGAGTCGGGACGTCTGGCAGATGAAACTAAATTTCCAGGCGATGTCGTTATTCAAAACGGGGTCTGGTTGCAGGGAAAAACTATCTACGATATTGCTCCAGAGCTCAAAGAGGGCGACATAATTCTGAAAGGAGCTAACGCGCTTGATCTGGCTCATAAGCGTGCTGCTATTCTAATTGGTAATCCCACTGGAGGAACGATTGTGCCTATTCTCCAATCGCTGATCGGACGCAGAGTACGTCTTATACTACCGGTGGGATTAGAAAAACGCATTCCGGGAGACCTGGACATTCTGGCGAATAAAATAAATGCGCCCGGAACCAAAGGTATGCGTTATCTGCCAGTTCCGGGAGAAATCTTCTCAGAAATTGAAGCGCTCGATTTCCTGGCGGGCGTAACAGCTGAGATATTTGCCTCCGGCGGTGTTCTGGGTGCTGAAGGCAGTGTTTGGCTGATGGTGAATGGAACACCGGAAAATGAAGAAAAAGCAGAGAAGATCATAACGTCAATTTCCCATGAGCCAGCTTTCAGTCTCGATTAGAATGGAAAGCTTGCCGCGAAGCTCTTGAATCAACCGGGACTGCAACGAAGTTAGAAGATTTTGGTTCTATGTGTTAGACCCGCGCCTGGGCTCCTTTAACGGTCAAAGAATTTGAAATCTCGGTCAGAGTTCCCCAGATTAGCGCTTTCGTCGGACAGGTGGCCGAGCAAAGAGGCGGCTGTCCCATCTCTAAACGGTCCAGGCACATGTCGCATATTTGCACAATACCGTTTTCATCAAACTGGGGGATTCCAAATGGACAGGCTTCCAGGCAAGACTTACATCCAATGCATTTCTCATGATCAACAACTATAATGCCATCCTCTTCTCGCCTGGAAATAGCTTTAGACAGGCAGGCTTCTATACAGGGAGCTTTTCCGCAGTGCCTGCAAGATACTGAAACGAACTTTCGTTTTACCTCAGGGAATGTCCCCGAGGTTATCTCAATGACTTTTCTTAACTTGACGGAATCCGGCTTAATTCCATGCCATTGTTTACAGGCTACCTCACAGGCATAGCATTTAATACAACGATCCGAATCAAAATAGAAAGCATATCGTTTCTTCATAAATTAAGCCTCTGTTAACTTGCTGATTTTAACCAGCGTCTGTTTCGCCATCTGGGATTGAAATTTGTCAAAAAGTTTCATATCTGAGTTATACAGATTATTTACTTCGCTGCCTCCATCGAACGAACTATAACCCGGTAAATTTAGCTCCTGGCACTCCTGCCACCAGCCTCGCTTGGTCATGAGCACTTCAGGGGAAATACCCTCGAAATATTCTGCTTTGAACTTGCTCCAACCATAGGGCGATTCAACCCGGACCCAATCACCGTCAGCTATTCCATATTTTTTAGCGGTAGACGGATTAATTTTTAACCAGGGATAGGGCTGCAGCTCACGCAGGTAAGGAAGATCTTGCAAATAGCTGTGCTGGCTGAGCAGGTAAGCATGAACATCACTCAACACCAGAGGATATTGGCAGGCCAGTTCAGGGGTCTCCGCCAGTCCTTCCGGTGGCCCCTGATAAACTGGCAAATAGTTTAATTTGCCAGAGCCGTCATTAGTATCTTTCCCGCCCATAAACTCGTTATAACATTGAACTTTGCCATGAGGCAGGTCTTTAAATAGCCGGGCATATTTGTAATACTGCGTGGGAGGAGGCGCTTCATTTCTCCTGACAAAAATACCCCTTGGACTGGACCGCAGATCCTCCAAAGTGATACCTGAAGGTGCAAGCTGTTCCCGCAGGCAGGTGTCAATATCACCGTTCCAGAAGTACCGGCCAAAATCCATTTTAACCGCCAGGTCCAGATAAATCTGCCAGTCCGAGCGGGCTTCGCCCGGCGGTTCAACAACTTTATTGTAGATACCCAGCCAGGTGCCTTCTTTTACGTTTTTCAAACCGATTTGATGGCTGTGTTCATAGCATGTACAGACCGGCAGCACGATATCGGCAAAATCCACATGAGGAGCATGATAAATATCCGCTACAAACATAAAATCCAGCTTCTTAAGAGCTTCGGCCACTTTTTTAGGGTTGCGAGTAGCTGAAAGTGGATTAGACCCTGAAGCATTCAGTGCCCTTAACGGATAGGGTTTCCCGGTTAATATACTCATCAAAGCTTTGTAGTAAGCCGAGGTAGGCCCATGCGGCATAAGTCCCATCTTTTGATACCAGGGGGGAGCTTCCGGCGCGACCAGCCTATCGACCAGATCATCGTTAGATTCCATTTCAGTCAATTTAGAAATCGGATTGATTTTTATCAACGGGGGACCTGCGGGCGGAAGACCGGCATATTGTCCTCCGGGAACATCCAGGTTGCCTGTAAGCGCAGAAATCAAACATACAGCCGAAACCACCGCTGTACCATCATTGGTCTGGTCACCGATCCCATTTCCGATTTTGATAAAGCAGGGCTTAATCGTTCCGATCAGGCGAGCAGCCTGAATGATTTTTTCCGCCGGGATTCCCGTGATTTTTGCCGCCCAGGCCGGGGTATCAGGCTGAAGGTAATCCGCTAATTTATCGAACCCGTAGCACCACTGGTCTACGAATTCGGCATCGTAGAGTTTTTCGTTGATAATGATATTCAGCATCGCCAGCGCCAGTGCTCCATCTGTGCCAGGCCTGACCGGCAGCCAGAGGTCGGCTTTTGAGGCCATGGGGTCCAGCATCGGCCGGATATCGATCATTTTAGCGCCGTTTTGCAGGGCATCTAAAATGGAATGTGGTTGACCCATATTTATGCCGGAATTCTCCGCATTACCTCCCCAGTTGACGATCAGACGGGTCCTGGTCCAATCATCGGGGGCCATACTGTTGAAGCCGATCGTCATGCGGCAGGCTGCCATCCTGGGGGTAGCGCAAATCGCGCTGTGGAGGTAGTTGGGGCTGCCGTATACATTCAGGAATCGGCGGCCCAGAGTATCCAGCACCGGCCAAAATTGAGGCGATAGTACGCCGTAAGACTCCGCGCCGTATTGAACTTTATTTTCTTTTAGCTTATCAGCAATCGTTCCCAGCGCTTCATCCCACGAAATACGCTGGAACTTGCCTTCACCTTTGGCACCGATGCGTCTAAGAGGGTACAGGAGACGATCGCGGGTGGAAATAAACTGCGGCCCGGTATAACCCTTGGCGCATAACGACGTGCAGCCTGCTCCCCAGTTATTGAAGGCATCGGGATTACCTTCTACTCTGACAAATTTACCATCGATAACGTGACAGAGAACGGCACAACCGGTCCTTGCAGGTCCGCAACCATGACAGAAGGTGGGAATAATTTTTTCATTTAAAGCATTTAACCCGGCCATTCTACTATTACCCCCTGATACAATGATGATGGCGATTCTGATCTGAAATTAGCGGCAAATTCCACCAGATAAGAGCCGAACGCATGCCGTCCGGCCAGATGTAACCGTTATCCCCGGGAACCAGGCGTCTGTTGAGAGTGTCCCGGATGAGTTTATCGTAGTTATTATTGGATGCAAGGTGAAGATGCCGTTTGGCCCGCATAAAGGCTTCATCCAGAGTATTATTGACCCAGGAATGAATCTCTTGTTCTACCTTTACATTAGCATAAATGCCCAGATTGTAAAGAGCATTATAAGCAATGATAGCATTAACACTATCATAAACGCGACCATAAATGGTTTTAGATAGTATACCGATGACTCCATCTATCGGAGGTAACCGGATTGCCAGGTAGCAAGCTTTTCGGGCATGTTGCTCCATCTTACGGACAAACCCGGCCAGATCAGGGCTGGAGTACATAGCATGAGCACAAACGGCATAATCATGAACATCAACCTGAGCTTCTTCCCAGGAAGACTGTATTATTTGAATATTTCTCTGGGTCGGTGGAATATTTTCATGCAATAACTCAAGCATATCTCTATCAGGCTCGACTGCCGAGACGGTCTGAGCCCTGTCTGCCAGGGGTATAGTCCATCTCCCATTACCTGCGCCAATGTCCACAACTGTATCTTCACTATTAACAGATTGAAGAACGAAGTTCAGGAGATGGTCAGGTCTTTGCCGCTTTTCCCGTGCATGAGTTTTATATCTTTTAATTGGATCACTGTCAGGTGTATGCGGATTAGAAATTATCAGTTCTCTCCATAATTCAAGCCAGTTAATCTCCATCCAGCATAGTCACCTTTTAGTTTTCGTCTTCAACCCAGGCATTAAACCGTAAACCGGAAGCCGGGTCGTATTCTCTCTCCCAGGCTTCAGGATATTTCTTCTTCCATTCCTCGTATTGAGCCATACTCACTTTCCCGACCTCTACCAGGTACCCGCTGGTAGCCATTCCGGCCGCGTTTTTAGAAGTTATATTATAGGGGCTAATCAGGTTAATGGCTCCTCCCCTGTCAACCTCTTCCGGGACAATGGCGTCTGTCCGAGCCCCATGGTCCACATAGACCACGCCGGGCATGATCCTTTCCCAGACGATGGCGCCGCAGAGGACAACTCCTCTCTCGTTAAATATCTGGACTATATCTCCGTTATCGATGCCCCTGGCTGAAGCATCTTTCGGGTTAATCCAGACCGGTTCATACATATAGCCGTCCCA
>DEUU01000275.1 GCA_002362735.1 Dehalococcoidia bacterium UBA3254 | reverse complement strand
CTCAGCCCTATGGATATGATATACATCGCAACTGTCAGCCTTTCCTTTATGGGGTTCCTGATGGGCTCGTTCGAATCAAAATTTATAAAGAACTGGCTGACAAGTTCCCTGAAATCAAGGCTGAATTTGATAAAGCCAAAATTCTTGGCATCAGGGCAGGCAATAATTATCAATTAATTACGCGCAAGCCTGTGCGCGCTCCCGAAGATATTAAGGGTTTGACCATCAGGGCAATGGGCGCTACCGGTAACTGGTTTAAGGCGATGGGAGGTGAAGGGGTGGCGATACCGATGGGCGAAACTTATCTGGCTTTACAGAAAGGTGTGGTAGACGGGGCCTTCGCTCCTTATGAAACCTTAAAGAGCTTTGCTTTCGGTGAAGTGGCCAAGTATTGCACTGTCTTGAATACAACGACATCACCTTACTACGCCAGAGCCATGAATTGGAATGTCTGGAACAAATTACCTCCGGATATCCAGAAAGTCTTCGATAATAATTACGATTATTGGGGTGAGCAACAGGAGAAATATTATCTTGAAAATGATCAGGCAGGCATCGCCGAAGGCAAAAAGCAGAACGTGGAGTTTATAAACCCAACAGCAGCGGATATGGACAAATTTTATCAAGTTTTAAAAACCACCTGTCAGACCATTGCGTCAGATATGGATTCCAAGGGTTTCAAAGGAACGGTTATTTTTAATGAATACCGTGCTCTGGCTCAAAAATACACCACCAAATAAATATTAAAAAATAGTTCTTTTCGGTATTGTGATGCACTCCTGTTAGTTCAAAGCAGGAGTGCATCCTTTCAGGGCATAGCTCAATACTGCACCCGGATGCTCATTTTTCCTATATCTCTATTTGATTTATGCTATAGTGATATTTGGCTCCTGTTTTAACTTCAGGATGCCTCAAATTGAGGCCGGGCAATATTTTTATATGTTGCCGGGTAATTTTTCGGTTAGCGACATTAACTTAAATTATGCAAGCTATCAGTTATTTTAAGCGGAATCAAACCCTGGCCATCCTCAGCAGCCAAACTGCCTTGATCGCTATGGGTGTAGGTGCGATAAATCCGATACTTCCCCAATATGCCAAGTCCTTCGGTGTTAGTATCACTTTGATCGGTCTGGTAATTACTTCTTTTGGCATTACTCGTATTCTCTCCGATATCCCTACCAGCCGGCTGACCACCCGATTCGGACGGCGCCCCATCCTCATCATCGGTTCAATTGTTCTGGCTATCAGTACACTATGTGCTACCCTCTTAAACAGCTATTGGGGATTGCTGGTGGCCTGGGCTATCCAGGGGATGGGAGCGAGTTTATTTATGGTCTCCGCGATGATTATGCTGGTCGACATCAGCCCTGCTGAAAACCGCGGACAGGTGATGGCAACTTTTCAGGGGATGCAGCTAATTGGATCCGGGATTGGCCCGGTGATGGGAGGATTTGTCGCTCAAGCCTGGGGTTATCGTTCAGTTTTTATTGTTTTTACGATTCTGACTTTTCTCTGTTTTCTGATTTCCTATTTCCGCCTCCCAGAAACCAGAGATAACCGGAAAGCGTTTGCAGATTCACAAGGTCAACAGCTCTCAAAAATGCGGATGCCGGCTACTCAATCAGGTATTCGACCTCTGCTGCTTGATGTCAGATTTGTTCTAATCTCCTTAATATCTCTGGGTGTTGTTATGATGCGGGCTGTCGCTCAAAATCAAATATTGCCCTTGTTAGGGCAAGACCGGATGGGTTTATCTTCGGGGCAAATCGGTATAGCGATGACAGTCACCGTAATTTTCCAGTTTACGGCGATGTTTATCGGCGGCAGATTATCCGACCGATTCGGCAGAAAGACTATTATTATACCGGGAGGCGTAATAGGAGCGCTTTCACTGGTAGCTTTATCGCAAAGCTACAACTTTGAAACGCTGCTGCTCAGCTGTATCGGAATGGGTATAGGCGTTGGAATGGCTGGCTCTACCGCCCTGGCTTATGTGGCAGACATTACTCCGCGGGGTAATTACGACGCCAGTATGGGTCTTTATCGCACTATTACGGACCTCAGCTTTGTGTTTGGACCGGTACTGTTGGGCTGGCTGGCCGACGTCGGTGGGTTCAGCTTATCACTGCTCTTTAATGCTGCTTTCTTATTCATACTGGTAATTACTTTCCAGATATTTGCCAGGAGGCGCCCAAAAATAAGCTAATATCCAGAACCTGCAATTAACCATTTGAAGCGGCATGATGCATAAATAGGGTTTTACTTTGCTAAAAGACGATTATGCTTTTAGCTTTTTTGACAATTCCATTTTGACATGTTAGCATTGATAATGAACATATGCTCATAATTCAGCATTATATTTATATCACGGCTCTATAAATACGAACGTAGATGCTGTGAAATGATTGATTTCAACCTATCAGCATTCCGTTTAGCATAGTCGATTAATCAGATAAAGGAGAAAAGATGCCTATTTACGAATACAAATGTGGAGAGTGCGGAAAAATATCTGAATTTCGCATTACCTCCCAATCGCAGGTTGATTCACTGGCTTGCCATGATTGCGGAAGCCGGAAGTTAGAGAGAAAGATTTCGGTGCCCAGCATTTCCATGGGAAGAAGTGAACCCTCCGGCCATTCCTGCTGCGGTAATCCCGGACAGGGTTGCTCTGCACCAGGAAGTTGTTGCGGTCATTAAATTAAAATTAACCGGGAGAATTTAAAAAAATGAAAATAG
>DEUU01000223.1 GCA_002362735.1 Dehalococcoidia bacterium UBA3254 | reverse complement strand
TGGCAGTCTTGCTGACGGCGCGAATCGCTAGCGAGCAGAAGAAGTAGACCAGCATAGCGGCTAGCAGGGCACCGACGAAGACATCCACGCGAGCCAGATCAACTACGGTAAACGGTGTACCGCGGAACAACGTCACTCTCTCCATGTAAGCCTGGAACAGCAGGAAAGCGGCCAGACCGGCGGAGACCATGGCGTAACCTTTGGTCAGGGCTTTGGTAGTGTTGCCCACTGCATCCAGTCTGTCCGTAATTCTTCTGACTTCAGGACCGGAATGTGCAAACTCATTAACGCCATTAGCGTTATCCGTAATGGGACCAAAGGTATCCTCGGTTAACACATAAGAGCAGGTCATGAGCATACCCATGGTGGCGATGGCGGTACCGAAGGCACCCGCTCCAACCACTCCACTTTGTTCACCCAGGAAATAGGATGAGAGTAGAGCTACACTGATAATGATAGCGGTTAGAAAAGTGCTTTCAAAACCCACCGAGACACCGGTAACTATATTGGTAGCGGGACCAGTTCTGGAGGCTTCTACGATGGACTTGACCGGTCGATAGCGGCCTTCAGTGTAATACTGGGTTACATAGACAACCACGATGCTGGCAATGATGCCGATTGAACCCGCGCCGGCGAGCCAGAGCCAGCCATTGGGGGCGCCATTCAGCATCAGACCGACGGTCAAGAACATAAAGACCAAACTAAGAATTACGGATACGAAATAACCGCGGTTTAAGGCATTCATGGGATTCTCATCGCCTCGAATTTTAACAGACATAATACCGACAATGCAGGCGATAAGGCCAAAGGAACGGACGACCAGAGGGAAGAGTATCCAGGCTATGTTGTTAGTAGCGACATAGATTGCGATACCCAGAATCATGGCCCCGATGTTTTCGGCAGCAGTAGACTCAAACAGGTCGGCTCCGCGGCCGGCGCAATCACCCACGTTGTCTCCCACGAGATCGGCAATTACTGCCGCATTGCGGGGGTCGTCTTCCGGGATTCCGGCTTCCACTTTACCTACCAGGTCAGCGCCCATGTCAGCGGCCTTGGTATAAATACCGCCGCCAAGTTGGGCAAAAAGAGCTACGAAGCTGGCGCCAAAACCAAAACCGAGGATCAGATTGGGCGCCACCCCCGGATTCGAAGCGCCCCCGTAAGCGAAGAAGATGACGGTCACCCCGATCAGGCTGAGTGCGACAATCAGAAAACCGGGAACAGCGGCACCGCGCAGGGCGACCTGGACTGCCTCGTTCAAACTCTTTTGGGAAGCAGCGGCGCAGCGGCAGTTTGATTTCACGGCAATGATCATGCCGATAAACCCGGCTACACCGGAACAAATAGCGCCTATCAGGAAGGCCACGCCAGTTCTCCATGCGAATCCGAACGGCGTCATGTCAGGGATGCCTTTCTCTCCATGGAGAACACCCACAATTACCGCGATGATAATAGCTACTACGATGGAAATCATACCGATGGTACTATATTGACGCTTCAAGAACGCCCAGGCACCTTCATAGATCATATCGCCAACTTTTTGCATTTCTGGCGTCCCTGGACTGCGTCTTAATGTTGTGATAATCAGCCATATAGCAAAGATGACTGTCACAACCGCCGCCGCCGGCACCACCCAAAAAATTCCAGGCATTTTTCCTTTTCGAACCTCCTTATTACTTTTATTGACTTTGGTTAGCAGTTAACTCTTTAACACACAAAACACCCCATATGGTTACGTCCGCTAAATGGATATTAGACTGAAAAGCTGGTAAAAGAAAGCCCCTAATTTTTCAGTCATTATCATACTACAAGCCATCACGCAGGTCAACTTGACTTCAGATGAAGCTAATGACTGGTGTTGGTGAAGTCTGGAGTGAATTAGCGCAAGTCCAGATGGAAAGATGCAGCCAGTGTTGGCGGATAGAAAGGCGCAGGATTACGTGTGTTTCAGCCAGAACTCGCGGCTAAGAATTCTCGATTAGCCCGTCTTTTAGCCAGATGACGCGGTCAACATAGCTTTTATCTTCGGGTTCATGAGTTACCATCACAATTGTTTGTCCCGTTTCGCGATTCAGCTTTTTAAAAAGCTCCAGAACAACTTTTGCAGAGGAGATATCCAGGCTGGCGGTAGGTTCATCTGCAAAGAGAATCTTCGGCTGGTTGATCAATGCTCGGGCAATGGCTGCCCTTTGCTGTTCTCCCCCGGAAACTTCGTTAGGATAATGGGTCAGTCTGTCTCCCAGTCCCACTGTCTCAAGAATACCTTTGGCTCGCTGACGGAAATGATTTTCTCTGGCGAGGCAGACAGCGGGTATATAAACATTCTCCAGAACAGTCATTTCAGAAATCAGAGAAAACTCCTGGAAAACATATCCAAGCTGGCTCAACCGGAACTGTGCCTGCTGCTCGGAAGAAAGCTTCAATACATTCTGGTTATCTATATAAATTTCTCCGCTGGTAGGGTTATCCAGCAGCCCAAGAAGATGCAGCAGTGTAGATTTCCCGGAACCACTCCTCCCCATAACGGCCACAAACTCGCCGGAATTGATCTGCAACGAGATTCCTTTCAAGGCATGCGTGGCAGTGTGACCTTTGCCGTATATTTTTTGTAAGTTATTCGCTTTTATCATGGAACAAGTTTAAAAATAAACTGCCGTTTGACGGTTGAGTTTAATTCCCCCATATAGCATTGATAATACTTTCGCGGGTAATGTTAAGGACAGGAATGATGCCGGCTAATATGGCTGCGATCAATAACCCGATAATGCCGTTTCTGATAGTGGACATATCAATCGTCAGGCTGACCAGTCCAATGGGGAGATCGATGGGATGGCCATCAAAATAAGGCTTGATGACGTAGCCTAAAATCAATCCCCCGAATATTACTCCCAGTACAGCATAGAGTAAGGCCTGGATCAGATAAGAGGTTAAGACCACCTCGCGGTTAATGCCGATCGCTCGCAGGATCCCGATCTGCCTTTTCCGATGTCCTACATTGATATAAATCATAATAAACATGACTACGCCGGCGACCGCAAGACCAATGCCGCCGATTAATGAAGTAATGACCCCGAAACTGGAAACGATTCCTCCCACACCCCCGCCATAGTCAGCCCAGTTCCTGATCTGCCCCTTAATTCCTAACATTCTTAATTCGGTAATTACGGATGTATCACTGACATCCGGCTGAATACGGATTAAAATTCGGCTGACGCTGTTACTACTTACCGCAGAGCCCAATACTGAAGTCATTTCACTGGTAGTAACATAGGCCATATTATTGGCCTGGGCTTCACGGGCTTTAAATATCCCCTTTACAGTATATTCGCGATGTGTTCCATTAGAATAGGTTAATCTGATCCTGTCTCCCACATTGACTCCACCCAGAGTCAGGAAAGACTTGTTATCAGCCCGGCTACCCCCTGCGATCTCTACTCCGAGGACAATCTGGTTCCGATCCCCCGGCGCTAAATAGCTTCCCGAGATAAGGCTTTCATGGATAGTGGTTACACTGACCTCTTTTTGAGGGTCAATACCCACGACCTTCCAGTTACCACTTTGTCCTTTTTCCTTTGGAGAATTAATCGATTGCCACTTGTATTCAAAAAGAGCCGTACTTTCGAGATGAGGGGCGACGCCAGTTACTCCAGGTGCGGATGCTACTTTGTTTTCAATCTGGCTGGCATTGTTCAGATAGTATTCATTGCTGGGCGGATCTATGACGATGTTACCATAGAGGGTGTCGATTTGTTGTTGATTAAGCGCGTCCGTTACTCCGGACATAATGGAAGGGATAAGCACCAGATTGGCAAAACTAAGGGACATTACCAATATGATCAGAATCAGTGTCCAGCGGTTTCCTTTAATAATGGACTTATAGGCTAAAAACAAGGCTAATTTCAAGTTTCCCATGAACCACCGCAACCCCCGGGGTTAAAAATCGACTTATAATCACAGTCTATTGCATATAAGATTGAACATCAAATTTACCTAGCCAGTCTAGGTAAATTCGATGCAATTATCACATCGTGACAAATTTCACTTTTTTGACCTAAAGGTGTATTATTAAAACGAATTCCCATAGTATCAGACTTGTCTTATACTGGAAGGAATTTGCGAAAAAAACTCTGGAAATGAATTTGGAAAGGAGCTTGGAGGACTAATGAGTAACGGCAAAAGGAAGGTAGTTAATACTACGGCCTGGTCTCCTGGCTGCGGTTCGCACGGAGGCTGCGGTTTTAAGCTCATCGTCGAAAACGGCAAATTAATCAAGGTCGAGGGAGATGAGTGTCATCCCTGGAACCAGGGTAGAGTCTGCCCCAAAGGGCTGGCTTTAACCCAGTACATGTATCATCCTAATCGCGTCCGTCATCCCCTTAAAAGGGTAGGCGCCCGCGGCGAAGGGAAATGGGAACAGATTACCTGGGAAGAAGCTTTTGATATCTGCGAAAAGCGTCTTAAGGAAATTCGTGATAAGTATGGCGCTGAATCTGTTATTTTTGGACAGGGGACCGGCCGGGATATCGGCGGTCCTATCACTTATCTGTGTTATGCTTACGGCAGCCCAAACTGGGTACAGATTGGACTGGCTGGCCATTCCTGCTATACCCCGAGACAGGGCGCTATGTTCGTCACTAATGGCGATTATACGATGGCAGACTGCTCTCAATTTCTGGAGAAGCGCTATAACGATCCACAGTGGGTTAGACCGAACGTCATTATCAATTGGGCGCAAAATCCCGTCAATGGCTGTTTCGATGGCTTCTTCGGACACTGGATTGTGGATTGCATGAAGAGAGGGTCTAAACTGATCGTGATCGACCCGCGGGTAACCTGGCTGGCCAGCCGTGCTGAAATTCATCTGCAGAACCGTCCGGGTACGGACGGGGCTATCGCTCTTGGCATGTTGAACGTCATTATTAATGAAGATCTCTATGATAAAGAATTCGTCGATAAATGGTGTTATGGTTTTGACGAGCTGAAAGAAAGAGTCCAGCAATATCCGCCGGAAAAGATGGCTGCGATTGCCTGGATCAAAACGGAAGACCTGGTTCGTGCGGCGCGCCTTTATGCTCAGAGCAAACCGTCCGCTATTCACTGGGGAGTTCCGATTGATGGCAATCCTCAAGGGACTGTAGTAGCTCAAGCCATTGCGCATCTGTGGTCCATTACTGGAAATCTTGATATTCCCGGTGGACAGGTATTCGCCAAAGCGGCTTTTGGTGTCACCACTTATCCTTTTAGCTCCCAGGAGTTGACCGATCTCTACGGTGAGGAAATGGTCAAAAAGTTGAATGAGAAAAGAATTGGCTGCGACCGTTACCCGATGGTCAAGGGTTTCCGCGGATGGGGTCAGCCGGATGTACTGCTTGAACAACTCGAAACCGGAAAGCCTTACAAGATTCATGCGGCCTGGATTCAAACCTCTAACCCGATCGGCGGTCAGGCGGGTGACCCCAGGAGACACCTGGCAGCGATGAAAGACCTGGACTTCGTAGTCGTGGTGGATACTATCCAGACTCCGACCAGTATAGCCCTGGCTGATATCTTCCTGCCGGCTGCGGTCCTGGGAGAAAAAGAGAGCTTCCGCAACTGGTGGTGGCCTTTGACCAATATGGTCAAAGCGGTTGATTCCGGTGATACAAAGTCCGATTGGGAAATCAACCTGGAGATGGCTAATCGGCTGACAACCAATCCGATTCGTTTCAGGAAAGTGAAAGACCTGATCGATGATAGACTTAAACCTGCCGGCATCACTTATGATGAACTGGCAGCCAGGGGTAGCTGGTATGCTCCAAAAGAGGGCCCCAGCGTACCTTATCATCGTTTTGAGAGAGGTCTCTTGAGAAAGGATGGTAAACCCGGATTTAATACTCCAAGCGGTAAGGTAGAGCTTTATGCGACGAATTATAAGAACTGGGGACTGGATCCCCTTCCTTACTTCGTCGAAGCTTCTGAGAGCCCTGCGTCTACACCTGACCTCTGGGAGAAATATCCTTTGATATTCGCCAGCGGCCGACGCGTGCCGGTATTCTTCCATTCCGAGCACCGCATGGTACCCTGGTTGAGAGAGATTGTTCCGGACCCCGTGATTGAGATCAATCCCCAGACCGCCCAGGATTTGGGCATCGTGGATGGCGAATGGGTAATGGCCGAAAATAATCATGGCAGCGCCAAATTTAAAGCCCAGGTTACTCCCACGGCTCATCCGAAGGTCGTTTCAGTGGGCCATGGATGGTGGATACCCGAGGCCGACGCCAGAGAGTCAGCCGGATTGTTCAAAAACTGGGAGCATAACTGCAATCAACTGGTCCCGATGGGGACCCAGAGCCGCTCCGGATTTGGTGGGGGAGCTTATAAAACCAGCCTCTGCCGGATAGTGAAAATTAAGAATTAAGGAAGGATGAAATGCCAAGAAAAGCATTAATGATTGATTATGAATACTGTAGCGGCTGCCGTTCTTGCGAGGTGGCCTGCAAACAGGAACATGATTATCCGGTAGGAAAGGGCGGGATTCATCTGAACGAGATTATCACCGAAATGCCGGATAAGAGGATCAGGATTGACTATATTCCTTTCACTACCGCTTATTGTGACCTGTGCGCCGCCAGGACCAGGAGAGGTGAATTGCCTGCCTGTGTGAAGCATTGCCAGGCATCGGTGATGTACTACGGAACCGTAGCCGAACTGGCCAAGATCATGGAAAAGAAGCCCCACACCGTGCTGTTCACTCCAAAGTAAAATCAAAAATCAGGAATATCTCCAGGGGGGCTCAAAAAGCCCCCCTGATTTTTATGTAGTTTGCTAAAAGCAGGCCGTGATGCTATGATTTTTCTATCCTGGACCCTACTCTGATAAAACAAAAATGACTGAAATTTGTTGGAGCAAGTGAAAAATGCCTAAAATCTATTTTTTGGATGTTACTAACCGGGACGGCGTGCAGACCGCTAAATTGGGACTTTCAAAAATTGAAAAGACTCTTATTAATATGTATTTGAATGAAATGGGGGTTTTTCAATCAGAGTTTGGATTTCCTACCACACGCCATGAGTCTCTGTACTTAAGAGCTAACCTGGAACTGGCACAGATGGGAGTTCTCAAACCGATCCGGCTGGCGGGCTGGATCAGGGCTATCGTTCCGGATGTGGAGTTAACCTTTAAAATGGTCCCCGAAATCCGTCATTTAAATCTTTCGATATCTACTTCTCCCCAAATGATTAAGGGTAAGTTTCAGGGTAAAAGGACAGATAACGATGTGATCCATGAAATGGCAGAAGCAGTGGTTGCCGCTAAAAAATTGGGGTGTGAATCCATCGGCGTGAATGCGGAAGACGCATCGCGGACGGACCTGAAGTTTCTGATTAAGTTCGGATTGGCAGCCAAAGCTCAAGGCGCTGACAGAATGCGCTATTGTGATACTTTGGGTTATGATAATCCCTTTACGATATACGAAACAATGAAAAAATTGGCTGAGGCGGTGGGAATACCGCTCGAGGTGCATTGTCATGGTGACCTGGGGATGGCCGTCGCCAATTCTCTGGCAGGGGCCAAGGGAGCCCTGGATGGTGGACAGGATGTCTATATTAATACCACTATTAACGGTATCGGCGAGCGGGCAGGAAATGCTGATCTTGTAGCCGTGATATTGGCAGCGCTTAAATCTAAAGACTTTGCAGAAAACTATGAAATTGGCGATAAGCTGAAGTTGAAAAAAGCTTATAAACTGGCGAAATTCGCGGCTTATGCGTTTGGATTGCCGATTCCTATTAACCAGCCTGGAGTTGGAGCCAATGCTTTTGCCCATGCTTCGGGCATCCATGCAGACGGTGTCCTGAAAGATCCCCAAAACTATGAACTGTATGGATTCGAAGAGCTCGGGAGAGGAGAACCTGAACTGGTGGAAACCGGCCGGGAAATCTGTTCGGGTCAATACAGCGGCATTTCCGGGTTCAGTCATCTCATGGGTAAGATGTCAGTCTGCTTTGAGACCAGAGAAGAAGCCAATGAGGTTCTGGAACTGGCGCGCTATGCCAACGTTGAATCTCATAAACCACTGGTTGAGGACGAACTGCTTTTTATTGCCAGATATCCGGAGATCGCGAAGAAACTACTTACCCTTACACCTTTAGGCTAACTGCCTTTAATGAAAAAACAGGATTGTAAAAATGACCTGGAACAATAAATACAGTACTAATAATAAAATTTGGGGAGATAAACCCAGTGAACTGGCCCTGTACGCCGGAAATTATCTGAAGCAAAGCAGTCACTTTAAAGACAATCCGGATATTTTTATTCTGGACCTCGGGTGCGGCTACGGGCGCGATGCAGTTTTTCTGGCACAGAACCTTCCGTGTCATATTCTGGGTCTGGATAATTCTGAGAAAGCCGTTGAAATGGCCAGGTCATCGATTACTGGAGAAACCGAGAAGAAGATTGAATTTCTGTGCTATGAATTCAGCCAGGTCAATGATAAGTACGATGTGATTCTTGCCTCTAATCTATATCCGCTATTAAACCCGGATGAAAGAGCCAAACTGAGGGTGACTGTAAAACGCTGTTTGAAAATGGATGGAGTCTTTTTTCTCAGTACCTTTTCGGTGCGTGACCCACAGCATTTTGGCAAAGGGACGCCGGTGGAAAATGAACCCAACACCTTTTTTGATAGCCATTATATTCATCTTAGTGATCGGGCAGAGCTGGAAGCTGATTTCAATTTTCTCAATATCAGTGCCCTGTTTGAGCGAGAATTTCGCGAGAGGCGTTCTTCAGAGGACCATAATCATATCTCCTGGATATTGATGGGAAGTCCGAAATAACGGGTGGGATCCGATAAATTTCTTCGCTAATTCACACTTAAAGTAAAAATGTCTAATATAATGTAATTAAAGACATTCTCAATTAAAAAGGAGCGAAGAAAATGCCAGAAAAAACACAAGCCAAAGAGAAAAAAGCCACTACTACTAAACCCGTCGCTGCAGCAAAAAAGAATCCGGTCTCCAAAGCCACCGCCAGGAAACCGGCGTCCGGGACTGCATCCGCCAGGAAAATCAATAAGGGAGATTCACTAACCTGTGAGGTTTGCGGTTTCTCGGTAACGGTGGATGAGTGCGGGGATGTTATCGAAGCTGAGGAAATTATTTGTTGCGATAAGCCTATGAAGCCGAAAGCTCGCAAAGTTAAGGCTGCTGCAAAATAGTTTCTGATTACTAAACCCGGTCTCATTATTGCGACTTATATATATTCCCTTTATTGAAGCGGAGATTTCATAGAAAAGGGAAGGTACAAATGTATCTTCTCTTTTTGTTGTTTCCCGCGCATTATAATATTTAGCTAAGAATGGCGGGTCAAAGGACTTAATGAATTCTTAATAATTAGCTGATAATATTCGGTATTATAGTACGCGTTAATTCGTCCTTTATGAAAAAACACCTTCATTACTCAGAAACCTGAAGTATAAACAGGATTGATTAACATTCATATTTGGGATATAATCGTGACGATTAATGCTGTTATCCTTAAAGGTTATAGTAAATCGTAGAGGAAAAGGTTAGATAAGGATGTGGAGGAAATAGCAAAAAAAATGCGCAAAGTATTTAAATATATCGCGGTACTGACAGTACTGGAACTGATTATCAGCCTCAGTATCTTTGTTCCAGTCCAGGCTGCCGGCTCCCTTACCCGTTCTCCTGCCTATGGTCCTCCGGGAACACAGGTCACTCTGAACGGTACCGGATTTAATGCAAACACAGAAATTAATATAATTTATGACGGCGACCTTCTCACCGCAGATTCAGGTAACACTACCACCAATGCTTCAGGAGGTTTTACCGGGGTAGTGATCACGGTTCCGGATAACGGGAATTCGACTCCTCATACGATTACCGTCTCGACGGATGCCACCCATACTGCCTCGCAATCATTCTCTACGCCGAAAATCACGGTCAGTCCTGCCAATGGCATTGCCGGCAGTACCGTGATTATTAACGGAACCGGCTTTGCTTCCGGAGATACGGGAATCGCCGTGCTTTTTAACGGTCAGGCGGTAACCCTGACTCCATCCAGCCCGGCAGTTTCGGCAGGAGCCTGGAGCGCTTCTTTCACCGTTCCCTCCATAGCAGCTGGATCATATAATATCGGCGCTTATGGAAATAATACTGATGCCACTTATGTCCCCGAGGTGAGTTATACTCTGAACTCGAGCGCCAGTATCAGCGTTAATAAATCAAGCGGCAATGTGGGGACTTCTGTGAATGTGAATGGTACAGGGTTTACTTCAGGGGAGACAGTTACTATTAAATACGATAATACTACGGTCGTGCCGACCTTTACCCTGAGTTCTGTCACCACCTTTTCCAAATCTTTCACGATTCCGGCTTCCGCCTCTGATAACGATCATACCATAACGGTAACTGGAAGCGTCACTGCCGCCAAGACGGCGTCTTTTACGGTCAGTCCCTCCATTGCTTTGAATAAGACGAGCGGTCCCTCTGGTACTTCGATCACGGTAACCGGCTCTGGATTCGGGGCTGGTGAAAGCGGTATTACCGTGACTTACGATGGTCAACCTGTAGGCACCACGACTACCGCGAGTTCAACGGGGGCCTGGAATACCACATTTACCGTGCCTTCCGGGGCAGCTGGAGCGCATCCGATCAATGCTTACGGCTCATCTACCGCAGCTCTAAGTTCGCCGGTCAGCTTTACGCTGGGAGCCGGTATTTCCACCAATACTTCAAGCGGCACCGTGGGCAGTTCGGTTACGGTCAGCGGTACCGGGTTTGCCTCCAATGAAAAAAATATTGTCGTCACTTTTGATGGCGCGCAGGCCAACACGGGCACGGTTACGGCAGATGCCCAGGGGACCTGGACGGCCACCCTGGTGATACCCCCTTCCGCAGCGGGTGTGAGTCATGTCATCAACGCTCAGGGAGCTACGACAAAGCTTACCTCCGCTTCTGGAGTGACCTTCAATACCCAGGCTAATGTCGCCTCCAGTCAGGCGAGCGGGTCCGCGAGTCCGGGCAGCACCATTACCCTCACTGGATCCGGATTTGCGGCTAACGAGAAGAATATCATTATCAGCGTCGACGATAATCCGGTGGTTTCAAACGTGACGGCTGATAGCAAAGGCAACTGGAGCTCTCCTGTCACAATTCCTCCCCTTTCCTCCGGGACTCACTCCATTAAAGTTAACGGTTCTGTCACTCAGAACCTGAGCCTCGGAAGTCTCAGCCTGAAAGTGAAAGCTTCTATTTCTATCCTGCCTGAATCAGGGCCAGTGGGAGCTTCGGTCACGGTTAAAGGGTCTGGCTTTGGCGCTGGCAGCCAGGTCCAGTTCGCTTATGATGACGATTCTTCGAAGTTTAATGGTATCAGGGCTACTACCGATGCTTCCGGCAGTTTCACCAAAGTGGTTACCATCCCCAGGTCTACATCCGGCGCTCATATCATTAGCGTAAGTGATAATCAGAGTAATACGGATAGTAAAACTTTCACGATTAATAGTAATCCTCCTACCCTGCCTGTTCCCGCTTCCCCGGCAGATGGAGAAACCATCGGACTGACCGGAAACGCTACTCCGACCTTCCGCTGGTCGGCAGCCGTGTCGGAAAGCGCGGTGAGCTACGAGCTTCAGATAGACAGTGATCCTGAATTTTCTAACCCGATTGTGGATAAGACTAATCTTAACAACACCCGTTGTACTCTTTCCAAAGCGGAAGCCTTGCCTCAGGGAACGTATTACTGGCGGGTCAAGGCAGTAGACGCCGCGGGTAACGCCAGTGACTGGATGGCTCCCTGGACAATCAAGTCCGGGGTCATGTCAATGGCTGTGCTGATACTGATTATCATGGCGGCCGTCGCAGTTTTAGCCGTGGCTGCCTACTTTCTGATCATAAGGCGCTTGAGACAGAGGAGAGTTTCTGCCGGTGCAGCGATGCCTGAAATCGTAGTACCCGAAGTGGTAAATGCAGAATATCGCACCATTGAGTCAGAGGATTCTGCAAGGCGCCGGGCTTTGCCGTGGAGACTGGCTCTGCCCCAGGCTCCTCAACAGCCTAAGGGTACGAAGTCTCTTTCTTCTGAAGACCAGGCCCGTTTGAAAGTTATTATCGACTTTGCGAAGTCCTTGCCGCTGATTGAACCGGGTAATAATACTGACTGGCTGATTGACCTGGCTGAGAATGATGGAGGAAATAGCGGCTCATCAACTCTTTATTCGCAATTATTGAAAGATGAAATTCAAGTCCGGTACGAGCCGGCGTGGATGAAGCATCCGACCTTTATGGACTTGCAGGTTCTGCTGGAAGGACAGCCTATATTACAGGACTTGAATTCTTATATAGAATCCGTCAACCATACTGCTGCCGAGTCCATTAGATTACTCCAGGATATCTATAAAGATACGAACGGAGAATCTGGTGTGGATATTCTGAATAGTGGCGGGTGGGCATTTGTTTCTGCGGTTTATACTGATACGGTAAGCTGGTTCCTGGGGAAATACCTGCGCGAGCCTTCGGACAGGGATTATTCAGTTAAACCTGATGGTCAATCTCCGGATGGGATGGACATGTTTGATTTGTTTGGTGAACAAAATACACCCTTTGCCGGTCCTCTGGTCAGGGCTACCGCAGAACAAAATACAGCTAATTTCAGGACTCTGCATCTAAAGCTACGCCGGAGCTACAGGAACAATGACAAGGCGAGAGATGTAGTCGGCATGATTACCCAGTTAGACGTCCAGAGAAGCCGATTATTGAATGCTTTTAGTCAGTTTAATCGGTTAAATACCTAGCGTCTGGAAAGATCGGTGAGTCAGCAAAAAAATAAATGTGGTTCTGAATAATTTTCAGAACCACATTTTATTAAGAGTTAGAATCTCCTACCACCCCGGCCGCCTCCACCCCCCCGGCTTCCGCCCCGGAACCCACCAGCTTCCGCTCTGGGTCGCGCTTCATTTACGGTAAGCTTCCGGTCTTTATAAGATTTCCCATTAAGCGCGAGAACAGCGGCTTCGCCTTGCTCCTGGTTCGGCATATCCACAAAACCGTAACCTCTGGATCTCCCGCTGTCCCGGTCTATCGGTATCGAAACGGATGTCACCTCTCCATAACCGGTAAATTGCTCTTTCAACTCATCCTCAGTAACGTCGTAGGCCAGATTACCTACATATATCCTCATGCCATCTCTCCTCCTCCCCAACCATCCTTAAAACCAGAACGTCGGTGGAATGCTGACCCTCATAATTATCATTCTAACATGATTTAGACAGAGCGGTTTCCGGCTGGTCAGCCGCTGACATAAGTTTCTCAAATGTAAACTGACTGCCCTGGAGGAGATTCAGGCAGGCCTCCACCACGGAGCGGTCATAGAGGTTGCCTCTCTGTAATTTAATTTCCTTTAAAGCGCTTTCAACTCCTAAAGCCGGCCTATATGGACGGTGAGAAGACATGGCTTCAACTACATCAGCGACTCCTAATATTTTGGCCTCCAGGATGATTTGATCACCGGATAGTCCTTCCGGATATCCGGAACCATTTAGCCGTTCATGATGCTGAAGAATGGCCTTGGCCACCGGCCAGGGAAATTCGACTTTCTCCAGGATCTCATAACCTGCCCTTGAATGATTTTTGATAATGCTGAATTCAAATTGGCTTATTTTACCCGGTTTACTGAGGATTTCGGCGGGTACGGCTATTTTCCCAACATCGTGCAGGAGTCCAATAATATAGATGCCTTTCTTTTGCCATTCGGAAAGTCCCATTTCGCCGGCGATCGCCCGGGCCAGTTCGGCTACCCGCCGCTGATGCCCGGCGGTATACGGGTCTCTCGTTTCCACTACGGCAGAAATAGCGGAAATTACGCCTTCCATAGTCCTCTGGAGTTCGTTGTGCGCCTGGATAATATGGTTAAAACGGGAGGCGTTGTCAATTCTGGCGGCTAGATCGGAAGAAACCGAATGTAACAGGTTTTTATCTTCATTAGTGTAAGGTGCCCCGGAAAATTTGCGACCTAGAAGCAACATTCCTACAAAGAGTTCATCCTTTTTCAAAGGCATTAATAGTTCAATGTTGTTATCCCGCAGTACTCTCCTCTCATTCTCGGGCAGGCTTCGAAAAGCGGGAATAATTTCTATTTCACTGCGATCAACAATTCTAACCTGATATTTCATGGTAATAGCCAGGGGGGCGTTGGAAGGAAAAGAAACGTTTTCCAGCGATTTCTGTCCCGTAGAGGCAAAAACCACAAAATCCTTATTGGTTTGCGATGGAAGAAGAAGATGGACGGATTCGCTTTGCATACTGTTCGCTATTTTGGTCGCCACGGATGCTGTAAGTTGGCTTAAATCCAGATTATCATCCTTTGCCTTTGCGAACTGCTTTAGATCTTGAAGGTAGTTGTATCTTTGTCTGAAAAACCACCGATCGACGAGATGCTGCAATTGCATTAAAAGAGGTTGAAAAATAGCGGCAATTAAAAATACAGTCGTGACGGTGATTGTTAAAGACAATGGATTAATCGTATTTTGAAATACCGTTGAGATCAGTACTATGATGCTGCCAAAAACTCCGAAAATGAACATACTGATGAGGGAGTAGGCGATGCCTTTACGCAGGACCATCCGTATTTCCAGCAGCCCGTATTTGAGCATTGCGATCGTGGTCAGAATGCAGAACAAAATATTTCCTATGATGCCGAGAGGATATATACCGATTCCGATAGCGGGTAAGTAGTCTGATGTGCTGCCGATGAGCGTCACAGCTATTCCGGCGATAATATATTGGTCGCGGGTTCTTTCATCGGTATTCCTGGATTTCCGGAAACGTTTTAATAACATTAAAAGACAAACTATGATGGAGGTATAGGAATACAGGACAAAAAGAAAAAATAGCGGACCGATAACAGGAGCTTTCCCGTACCAGAGGTTTTGCAGGCCCTGGATGATGAGTCCGGTAGGAACCAGGGCGATGATCAGTACGTAACCTCCGATGATTGGGTAGACGGTTTTTTTGCTGACCTTTGTCCCCGTGAATCTTAAGGTGAACCAGAAAAAGGAAATGACTACGCTCAAAATACAAACGAAAACGAATTTCTCCCAGAAAAAGGCCTGTGAAAGGTCGGAGGTAGAACGCATGAGGAAAATAAACAGGCCCCATAAGGCCATAAAGCTCAAAAACAAAATGAAAGGCTTTCTCGCGTTATGATGTCTTCCCAGAATGATCAACACGGTGAGTAAGGCTAAACTGAATACAATCTCAATTAACGGGATAATCTGATATAAATCCAATCAAATCTCCAATCTGCCTGTAACCTTGAAGAGATTCGACCAGGTTTGAGCTGACTCCTACTTTGAGTCCGAGTAATCGATGTTTGATCCTCTTCGTATTGACAGTAGTCCATATAGATGGATTAAATGGCTCCAATCAACCCATGTAAGATAAAATTATAGCTCCTGATACCTTGGTAAGGATATGGCAAGTTGGTCATTTTCCTCTGGTACTTTAGTTTTTAACAATCAAATATTGCTGATAACTCCAGCCGGAGGGTGCAGGCGCTTTCTCAATAGATGACATAGAATAATAATGAGAAATATGTTATATTGGACTTCCTTAAAGTTTCCATCACTTTTTATGAAGGATTATAAATGCCCAGGATTATCACTCCGGGTTTAGCTTATAAACATTTACGGCGTTACCGTCAGGTAGTCGGAATTCTAACAAAATATGGTTTCGGCGAATTTTTTGGCCAGATCCGTTTTTGGGAGTATGTCAACATTGAAAAGAAACTTCTGCATCGTGAGCATAAGTTTGAACAGTTGTCTACGGCTCAGCGATTGCGGCAGGCTTTGGAAGACCTGGGACCGACCTTTGTCAAGCTGGGCCAAATGCTCAGTACCCGCCCGGATATTGTCCCCCAAAATATAATCGTTGAACTGGAAAAACTTCAAAATCGAGTGGCTCCCATGCCGACCGGGGTTGCCATCCAGGTAGTAGAGTCGGAACTAAAAAAACCGATCTCGGAAATCTGTGATTCATTCGATGCCACACCTCTGGCGGCAGCCTCTTTAGCCCAGGTGCACCGGGCTTCGATCAAGGGAAAAGAGGTCGTTTTTAAAATCCAGCGGCCTCATATTACCGAGGTCATTGACGTTGATCTGGATATTATGCAAAACCTGGCAGTACTGATGGACCGTTACCTCCAGAGTTTATACGTGATTAACCCGGTGGGCCTGGTCAGAGAATTTTCCGAGAATATCCGCCGGGAGGTGGACTTCCGCCTGGAGGCCAACAATATGCGGCGCTTTGCTCATAATTTTGCAAATACCCCCTGGGTGCATGTACCTGAGGTGTTCCCCGAACATTGTTGTACTCGAAGGGTGTTGATTATGGAGTATATTGAAGGCATCAATATCTCTGACATCGAAAGATTAGAGCAGGAAGGATACGACTTAAAATTACTGGCCAGGAGAGGGTCGGATATCAGTTTCCGGTCCGCCCTGGAGCATGGATTTTTCCATGCGGATCCTCATCCGGGTAACCTGCTGATTTTACCTGGCGATATCCTTTGCCTCCTGGACTACGGGATGATGGGACGACTTTCCACGCGCTACCGGGAAAGGATGGGAAAGCTGCTTTACTTTATGGCGGAAAATGATGAAGCCAGGACTGCCCGGGCGCTGCTGTCTTTAATTGAGTCCAACGAGGTCATTGACGCCGAGACATTGGAAGTCGACGTTTCACTTATAATCCAGGAATTCAGCCAGACAACTCTTAGCGAAGTCAGGCTGGGAAATGTGTTCTTGAGATTATTGCAGCTTCTCCAAAGGCACAACGCCCGCTTTCCCACTCACCTGATCTGGCTCTTCAAGTCCATCGCGACACTGGAAGACGTGGCCCGCAGGTTGGACCCGGAGTTTGAGCTGGTTCAGGCTGCCAGGCCTTATTCCAGGAGACTGGTCCTTAAAGACTTCAATCCGGTGCATCAGACCAGACAGGCCTACCTATCTATCGTTGATTCCCTCAATTTTTTGAAGGATTTGCCTTATGATGCCAGCATTGTACTCGATCAGCTGAAAAAAGGACGGGTCAAGATCGAATTTGAACACGTGGGTCTTGAGCCGCTCAGAAAAACGCTGCACCAGGTCACCCACCATATCGCTTTAACTTTATTGTTAGCGGCTCTCCTGATCTCTTCATCGTTGATGGTACTTTCCGGGGTTCCGCCGCTCATAGGCAGTATTCCTGTTTTGGGAGTAGTCGGTTTCGGACTTTCGACGATCCTGGCAATTATTTTGATCATTTCACTATTGATCCGGTGACTTTCAAATCGATGATATTACGAATATGGAAAAAACAAGCTTGAAAATAGGCCTCCGGGAGATTGAGATCACCCATCCGGGGAAGATTCTTTTTCCGGATCATGACATCACCAAAGGAGAATTTGTGGATTACTACCGAAAGGTAGCTGGAGTCATGGTCCGTCATTTAACCGGAAGGCCGATCACAATGTACCGGTTTCACGGTAGCATCCAGACCAGGGGCTTTTACCAGCAAAAAATTCCATCCTATTTCCCGCCCTGGATCAACCGTGTCACCGTGAAGAAAGAGGGCGGCACATTGACACATATGGTATGCGATGATACAGCCAGCCTGGTCTATATGGCGGAACAGAATTGCATCACTCCGCATGTCTGGCTGAGCCGTGTGGACCAGATTGAGAATCCGGATCAAATGATTTTTGATCTGGACCCGCCGGGAGATGAATTTGAGCCAGTCCGTCAGGGTGCCAGGTTATTAAAATCTATCCTGGATGATCTCGGTTTAGAGTCTTATTTGAAGACCACCGGATCTCACGGAATGCATGTGGTAGTACCTCTTGACCCGGCGGAACCCTTTGAAAAAGTTCGAATGCTGGCCCGGGAAATTGCGGGAGTGATAACCGGGTGGGAGCCCGAGAAATATACCACTGAACAGCGTAAGGATAAAAGAAAAGGACGTCTGTTTATCGATACTCTGAGAAATGCCTACGCCCACACGGCGGTGGCTCCGTACGCAGTTCGGGCTCGAAACGGGGCTCCCGTAGCAGCGCCGCTATTATGGGAAGAATTGAAAGAAAAAAAGCTGAATGCTCAGACCTACCATATCCGCAACATCTTCAAGCGTCTGGACCAGATTGGAGACCCCTGGAAGGAAATCAACCTTCATCCTCAATCCCTGAACTCTGCCCGCCGGAAATTAAATGAAATGAGATTGACTAAGCCCCTGCCGGAGGTGCCGCCGGCTTAGCGACAGATTGAGGTCGGACTCCACGGTTTACTCCACGGCGCATCCGGCTGTATTCCGCCGTCGATTCTGCTCCCAGTATAAGGATTACCGCTGAATAATAGATCCAGATCATGATGGCGATGATGGAGCCGACCGTGCCGTATACCAGCTGATAATTGGTGTAGTTGTTGATGTAATAAACAAAAAGGCTGCGGCCGACTTCGAAAAATATGGCGGTCAATAATGCCCCGGGCCAGACATGTCGCCAGTAGGTCTTCGTGTTGGGCATCAGTTTAAAGAGTATTAAAAAGACCGTGAAAATAAGTAAAAAGGAGATGACCCGTGTACCGAACCGGACGGAATAAGCGCCAATGATCGGCCAGTCGCTGAGACGGACCACCGAAAAAACCTCGCTGGTTCCGATAGAAAGAAGAAACAGCAGTCCAACACCCAGCGTTAGCCCGATATCTCGCGGTTTTCTTATATAGAATTGAAGCATTCGCGGGATATCCCAGGCCCGGTTGATAGCGTTATCCAGAGCCGCCATTACCCCGCTGCCGGACCATAAAAGGCCGATGATCGCGATTATTCCCAGCGTGCCTCTGAAATGAATCACGTTCTGGATGTTGGAGACCACGATGTCTGAAGCTTTGGGTAAATTCTCCTGGACTACAGAAAGGATACGTTGTTGAATTTCCTGTGAAGGTAAAAAAAGGCCCAGCAATCCGATAATACCTAAAATCAAGGGGAATAGCGAAAGAAAACCGTAGTAAGCGATCGCAGCCGCCAGGTTGGTGCCATTGTCTTCTCCCATTTGCGTCATAACTCTAATGATGAAATTGACGAATCCGATCCGATAGGCTCGATCACGTATTTTCATCACTCTCTTTGTCATACGTTTTATAAAGGAATCCTGTTGTTTCATTTCGTCCACCCCTGTAAACAGATATTGCAACTTGTTATTACAGTTATAATTATATTTTAAGAAATATAATTAACTTAGGAGAATATCGTTACCGGTAATATCATCAGATTATATAAAACGGAGGTCCGGTTGAGCCCCATGAAGAAACCGTCCGGCTGCGAAGAACTTAAAGGTGTGAAAATCAAGAAGAAAAATAATGACGAAGGGGGTGTCGATCCTCAGATGATAGCCGCGACCAGCATCATCGGAGATAAAATAATAGGGACCGACCGGAAGGAACTGGGAAAGATCGAGGAAATCATCAGTCAATG
>DEUU01000050.1 GCA_002362735.1 Dehalococcoidia bacterium UBA3254 | reverse complement strand
GATAATGCTGAGCAAAGATGGTGAATTCTTCATCAATATGACCTCTAATAGGGTTATCATTCACGATATAGCTCTGAAGATCATCATACTCATGAATTATTTCAATGTATTCCAGCTTTGAAGATGGGGTATTAGACAAGATATAATGAATGAATTTTAGTGTAAACAATAGAATAATGGGTGCAATAATGAATTCTAAGCCAAACGTATTTAGCAAGGCTCTTTCTTTCTGGAAAAGGCAAGATAATGATTGGAAAATCACGGTCGCCAGAACATCATTGGACCGGTTTGGCTACCAGATAATCTTACCATATCTCTCAATCTACATCGTGGCGCTTGGGGCAACAAAGACACAACTTGGCCTGTTAAACAGTATCGGACTGATTCTCGCCGGTTTGTTGGGGCCAATTACCGGGTGGATTATAGATCGGAGCGGTCCCAAAAAAGTATATCTTGTCGGTATTCTGCTTCTAGTAATAGCCTATTTGACTTATGGCTTCGCTCAGAACTGGTTAATCTGCATCTTAGCGATCAGTATCTACTATATAGGTAATGGTACCAGCATTCATAGTTGTGCCACTATTTGTGGTAATTGTCTGGTAAACCGGGACCGGGCCACCGGCATGATGATTTGTGAAACGGCAGCAGCCGGTTTACTGGGGATGGCCGGCCCCATGATAGGGGCATTTCTGGTAGTGCGATTTGGAGGTGTCAACGTTACTGGCATCCGTCCTTTGTTTTTTGTGGCGGCAGTAATTACCGTTGTCACATTCCTTCTTGTATTAACACGGCTCTCAAATCAGAAATGGGCAACGACAACTCAGTCCGGGTTTAATGTATTAAAGAACAGCATTAGTATACTTAAAGGTAATCGTAACAAAAAGAAATGGATTGTAATCGGTGCGCTTTCCCAATTACCGGTAGGAATGATCATTCCTTTTACTCAGGTATTCGCCAATGAGCAAAAAGGAGCCAGCGAATTTATTTTAGGAGGAATGGTAACCGGAGCTGCCGTAGCGTCGATAGTATTCGGGGTGTTCGCCGGAACGATGGCCGATAGAGTCGGCAGGAAAAGAACTCTATATGTACTTATACCTTTATTCTGGGCTGCGAACCTGATATTGATATGGGCGCCTTCGCCATTCTTCCTGATAGTTGCCGGAATCTTAATGGGATCGTATTACATCGCAGGGCCAATCGGGGCGGCGATAGAGCGGGAGTTGGTCCCAGCTGAACAAATGGGAAGATGGATTGGGATTAACCGGCTTGTCAAGGCATTATTTGGTGCAATCATGGCCTTAATGGCAGGTATTATCTGGGATAAAATGGGACCTCAATACATATTTATTATCTTCGTGGGTCTTGATTTGATGGTAAGAATACCGCTACTAGTTAGTTTGCCCGAGACCCTGCATAATAATACTGTAACTAAGGCATAATGATTAGGTTTGTTGCAGCGGGGTCCAGGGAAAAGCACAACGAGTCTACTATGTTCGCCATCGTGCATCTACCTAAAGTACTTCGCCCGCATCAGTTCCGAGACCTCTCGGGTCAACTCATAGACCCGTTCTCCACGTTCTTCAGAAAGCGAGGCGATGTCACAGCTCGGAGTAATCCAGGAAGAATCCATTAACAGGTTTCGATCCACCCCTTTCTCAACAACATTAGTTAACGTGCACTCAAGCTTCTCCGCTAGACTCGCGGCATTCTCTGCATCAAGAACCGCAGCGTTATGTGTCGGGACAATACCCCAAGCCACTGTACCCCCGCGAACAAGGAACTCTGTCAAGGCCGGCCCGTACAATGCCATCGTCTCCCCATATCGGTAAGCATCGAAGTTGATCGTGCAGGCCCGGCTACTCATGAGCAGGGACCAATCGAAGTTTGCACAGCAGTGTACACCTGCGCCGCTGTCGACGGCACTTATCACCTCGTCGAGAGTATTCTTAATGTCATCCCAGGTACCTATGCCCACTGAAGAGGTGTACACATTCAAACCAGGTTCAGCAAATAATGTTAGTAACTGAATACCAGGGAATAGTCTACTAACTTCTTTTGTTTGCCACTTTGCCTTCATAGCCAAATATTTTACAATGATGTCTCTCATTTGGTTGTTGTAGAACGCAGCCACACTGTTTTCGTCCTTGAAAGTCAGTCCCATGGTATACGGCCCTATGCTAAGGCAGTGGACGAATTGAAGTTCCGGCCATGGTTTGTCCCTGTACATTTCGGCCAACCGGTACAATCCTGGATTTTGTTCCGGGCTGGTGGCAAAGTAATCTATATCATCGGCTTAGTAATGCTCATAGAAGTTCAGTAACTCAGGCTGGTAATCCGCAGAAAGGTCAAAGATAACGACCTTTCGTTCTTCGTCAACCCTGGTGCAAGGAATCTTCATCGAGCTCCCCTGTATGGGTTGACGTAAAAGAGGTGCCGCCGGTGCCTCTGGAAAGCAGTTTACTACTACTTGGCAAGCTTTTTGTGTATCCTTCTGGTAAAACATCGGGAGTGCGGTAGCCATGAACCTAAGTTTCATCTGATGCCCTCCTTTTATCCTGAGAGGACGCGCCGGTCTTGGATGTTCTAGACTATGAAGTATATGCCAATGCCAGTGTTATCGTGGTTATAAGCGGCGTTATTCCGCTAGAATTACCTACCATTGAAAATATATCGGGATGAAGAGAAATTAAAAGTATATTTAAAATTCGACCGTAACTGTCAGGTTGAATCTGTCACTAATGATAAATCCTTCTTATTTTAAATACAAGTGGGGTATCATTTGCTGGAATTAGTGCTTGGATAAGATAGAGATTAATGTGATTAATTATCTAAAAATATGTCTACAAATGAAACATGAAAATAGCACAAATATGGACCCAAGGGGATTCGTAATCCGGAATTATGTGACATAAACTGCTAAATCGAACACTCCGGTTATGTGGCGTTATCGTCAAGTACCGCCCAGTATATCAGGGTATCGAAATCGATACTGCCATTTAAGTGTAAAATAAGGTAATTATCAAGGCTAATTATACTGACGAAACTCACGACGTTGTTATATGGAACCATGAACAGATAATTTTTTATACCCATTGTCCTTGATACATAAGACTTGACATGCAAACATATGTTCTGTATATTATTATCTGTGGAAAAAAAGCCGGGTTTTATTTCTCTCAAATCATTAAACGAACCGGAGCCGATTCCGGTAAGGCAAAAATCTGAAAGGATATCCAGTCCGGATTGGCAAGGATAATCTGCTTATGAAAAGTATTGAGGACCGGTGGAGAATTGATGACGAATGGTGGCGCATAGAAACTGTATCGCACATGTATTTTTCGATCGTTCTTGATAATGGGATGCGAATGGTGATATTCAAAGACTTGATTAAGAATAGCTGGTATCAACAGACCATTGGTGGGATTTAAAATAAGTAATCAATCAAAAACAATTAAGCTCCGCATTTTTGTTTTGTAGTCTATTAAACTGGTAAAATTTATTAATGGTAGTTTCGCAGCAATGGCTAGAATCCCTTAATCCGCAGCAAGTTACGGCAGTGACCTATGGTGATGGACCTCTCCTGATCGTAGCGGGAGCAGGTACCGGGAAAACGCGTACCCTCGCTTCTCGTGTCGCCCACTTGATTTCTAAAGGAATCCCTCCCGAACGTATTCTCTTAGTGACCTTTACCAGACGAGCAGCGGAGGAGATGCTAAGTAGAGCTGCCAAGGCAATTAACCAGGAAGCCGTCAATAGCCGGGTCTGGGGCGGGACTTTTCATGCTACAGCCAACCACTTGCTGCGCATCTACCATCAGGCAGCGGGACTAACCCCGAACTTTACGATAATGGACCGGGCTGATTCTGAAGACTTTCTTAATGTAGTAAGGAATAACCTTGGCTTAGCACGAACAGAAAAGAGATTTCCACGCAAGAGCACCTGTATCGATATTTATTCCCGCAGGGTAAACGATGATGATGATCTGAATACGGTCCTGAAGAAACATTTTCCCTGGTGCCAGGAATGGAAAGATGAGCTTAAAATACTTTTTAAAGAATATGTCGAGCGAAAACAGGAAAGGAATATCCTGGATTATGACGATCTACTGCTTTACTGGTACCAGATGCTGCAGGACGATTCCCTGGCCAGTGTTCTGAGTAACCGGTTCGATCATATCCTCGTTGACGAATATCAGGATACCAACCGTATTCAGGCAGGGATAGTTCAGGGGATGCGGTATACGAACAAGAATGTCACCGTAGTTGGTGATGATGCCCAGAGTATATATGGTTTTCGGGCGGCGACTGTAAAAAACATGATGGATTTTCCCACCCAGTTTCCCGGTACCAAAATAATAACGCTGGAGCAAAATTACCGGTCGGTCCAACCCATCCTCGATACTACCAATGAAATCATCTCGCAAGCCCATGAGCGCTATACGAAAGACCTTTGGTCAGACCGGAAGGAAGGACAAAAACCCCAGGTGATCACCTGTATCGATGAGAATCACCAGGATGAAGAGGTGATCAAACGGGTACTTGAACATTACGAACAGGGAATTCAACTGAGAAAACAAGTTGTACTGTTTCGGGCTTCGTCCAATTCAGCGTCACTTGAACTGGCCTTGACCAGGCGCAATATACCTTTCCGTAAATATGGAGGTTTGCAGTTTCTCGAAGCAGCTCATATCAAGGACTTGATCAGCATTCTGCGGATCCTGGAAAATCCGAAAGATGAAATTGCCTGGTTCCGGGTGCTGCAGCTTTTCAGCGGCGTAGGTCCATCAACCGCCGCTTCTGTTTACCTGCACTTACAGAATAGTGGTTTCGACATCCGTTCGCTTTCCTCCTTCCGGGTGCCACCCGGTGCCCGAAATGACTTTACCGACTTTATCAAGTTGATCGAAGACCTTTCGGAAGCAGGTGATATTCTACCGGCGGTGCAACTGGAAAGAATCGCCAAATTCTATATCCCGCTGCTTGAAAAGAATTATGAAAACTCCGTACCCCGGAAAAATGATGTCGAACACCTTGGTGAGATCGCTTCCCGGTATGGAACCAGGGGGGAGTTCCTGACCGAGATCGTGCTGGAACCGCCAACTTCGACCGGTGATTATGCCGGGCCGCCCACGATTGATGACGACTGGCTGGTGTTATCGACGATCCATTCGGCGAAAGGCTTGGAGTGGGATGCCGTATACCTGATACACGCGGCAGACGGCTGCATCCCGTCGGACCTGGCCACGGGGGATGAGGGGGAGATCGAAGAAGAACTCAGGCTGGCTTATGTGGCGATGACCCGGGCACGTGATTTCCTGTATGTTTTATGGCCGATGCGCTTCTATACGAGGACATTTGCCGATAACCATGTTTATGCCCAGTTATGCCGCTTCTTCACGCCGAAGGTGCTGGCTACCATGGATAAGGTCGAATACAAAGACACTGGTAGTAAGAACAATGAAATTATTTCTAACGGTCCGGACCGAAACATTAAGGACAAGATCAGAAGCATGTGGGACTAAATAGGAAAAGGTGAAAAATGGGGAATGAGAATTTAGTTGGCGTTTGCGGACTATATTGTGGGGCATGTTCGATATACCGGGCTACTCAGGATAAAAACGAAGAGAAATTACAAGATTTTGCTGAAGGAATGACTAATAAAACCGGGCAAAAATTTACAGTTGATGATGTGCGGTGTGATGGCTGTCTGAGTAACGGACGGCTGGATCTGTGGTGTCGAAATTGCCAGATACGGGTGTGTAGCAAACTACAATCAGGAAAGGTTCGGTGTGCAGATTGTGATGAATTACCCTGTTCCCGACTCACAAGGTTTCAAAATGATGGCATGAAGCATCATCTTGAGATTGTCGATAATCTAAAAATATTACAGCGAGTAGGTATCAGAGACTGGGCTTTAACGGAAGAAAAAAGGTGGACCTGCCCGCATTGTAAAGCGAACCTATCGTGGTATGATGCTGAATGTCCGGATTGTAAAGCTCCCCGGCCTGTTGATTTATTCCGACTCTAGAAGTCCCTGATAAACAGTAACCTGAATGATAGCTCAAGGTTTTATCAGTGATGTTTGCTGGAAGCACAACTGATTCTATTCACCTCTACCCGAATATTAATTGTCAATGATGATCCTGGGCTACTAAATCCCTGGAGAGAATGCGATGCAGCTTGGTTGGGATCAGGACACCTATATAAA
>DEUU01000236.1:32038-32802 GCA_002362735.1 Dehalococcoidia bacterium UBA3254 | reverse complement strand
AAGCCACCCAGAGCATCCTGCTGGCCCTGGAAGATATCACCGGTCGCACTGGGCTGGAACCTTTTTCCCAGAAGAAAGATACCCAGAGCGGTGGAGACTAGAAAGAAACGTGCCCCGTTTAGAATTACTTTTTGCAGCGAAAGGGTGCAAAGAGCAAAGACATTCGTTAAAGCGCTAGTATTGGTATCCAGAGGAGATCAAATTTCTTGAGCAAAAAAGAAAGCAAAATGGAAAAGCCCGCCCAGAAAATGAGCGAAGCGGAGGAAATTGTCGAGGCACTGCGTGACCAGCAAGTAGACGCCATTGTCGGCGGGGACAACATTTTTATGCTTCGGCTCAAGGAAACTGAAGACCAGTTGAAAAAGGAGCATGACCGTCTGGAGCAGTTTGTCAGAGAGCGCGATAAACTGGTGGAGGATTTAAAAATACATCAAGTGGAACTGGAAGCCCAGTCTGAGGAACTCCGCCGGACCCAGCAAGAAGCCCGGGAATCACGGGATAAATACCTGGACCTCTATGATTATGCCCCGGTGGGCTATTTCACCCTGGATGAGCATAACCGGGTAGTCGAAGCCAATCTCGAGGGTTGCCGGCTGTTGAAAATAGACCGAAGTAATTTATTGAAAAAGAGCTTTACTAAATTCGTCATCTCTGAGGAGAGCGATAAGTTCTACCTTCAGCGCCGGAAGGTGCTGGAGAGCGGCACGAGGCAGACCGGAGAATTGCAAATGCAGACGGTGGAGGGGACTCCGTTCTACGCTCAG
>DEUU01000236.1:31635-31812 GCA_002362735.1 Dehalococcoidia bacterium UBA3254 | reverse complement strand
AAATGCAGACAGCGGAGGGGACTCCCTTCTATGCCCAGATAGAAAGCCTGAAGGCTGGAGGAGAAACACTGCGGCTGGCCATAATGGATATTACCGAGCGTAAGCGAGCCGAAGAAATGCTGGCGCAGCAGAAAATAGAAATGGAAGCTATGAATAAGGAACTGGAAGCCTTCAGCT
>DEUU01000236.1:28175-31391 GCA_002362735.1 Dehalococcoidia bacterium UBA3254 | reverse complement strand
TGGAAGCCTTCAGCTATTCGGTATCCCATGATTTACGTGCCCCGCTCAGGAGTATAGACGGTTTTAGCCGCTTGCTTGAAGATAGCGCTGACAAACTGGATACACAGGAGACAGAATATCTCCATCGTATTCATCAGTCAGTCGAAAAAATGGGTGAGCTCATTGAAGGGCTATTGTCACTCTCTCGAATTGCGCGTCAGGACGTTTTACTGAAAGCCGTGAATTTAAGCGCAATAGTCCAGGAAATCACCGCCAGGCTTAAGGAGTCACAACCGGAACGGAATGTAGCGCTCATCATAGCACCCGGAATCAAGGCTTACGGAGATGCCACTCTGCTCCGTATCGTTCTGGAAAACCTTTTAAACAATGCCTGGAAGTTTACCGCCAAAGCGGAAAGAACCCGGATAGAGTTCGGCACAGTTCAATGTGAGGGTAAATCGACTTATTTTGTTCAGGATAATGGCGCAGGTTTCAATATGAAGTATGCCGGTAAACTGTTTCAACCCTTCCAGCGCCTCCATTCCTCAAGTGATTTTACAGGCACCGGCATAGGTCTGGCTACGGCCCAGCGCATCATTCACCGCCATAGCGGACGCATCTGGGCTGAAGGGGAAGTCGGTAAGGGCGCCACCTTCTATTTCACCCTGGATTAGAAGAATGTATTTGAGCTATAAAGTCACATTATCAATGGAGCCAGATTAGTTGGAGCACTAATTCAGAAGAAAGGCTATTAGGGAGGGAGGCAGCCGTTGAGAAAAGGGAAATTAGATGACCTGCGTCAGAAGGCGGAAGAGACGCTGGCTAAAAGAGAAAGCCAGATCGAGCGTCTGGATCAGGCTGACCTGAAAAGCCTGGCCCAGGAACTGGCCGTGCACCAGGTGGAGCTGGAGATCCAGAATGAAGAGCTCCGGTTGAACCGGTTGGAGGCCGAAAAATCTCGGGACCGTTACCTGGACCTGTTTGACTTTGCCCCGGTGGCCTACTTTACCCTGGATGAGCACAACCGGATAGTAGAGGCCAATCTCACCGCCTGTCAGCTACTAAAAACTGACCGTCGTAATCTCCTGAATAAGAGTTTTACTAAATATATCAACCCGGAGGAGAGTGAAAAGTTCTATCTCCAACGCCGGAAGGTGCTGGAGAGCGGCACGAGGCAGACCGGAGAATTGCAAATGCAGACGGTGGAGGGGACTCCGTTCTACGCTCAGATAGAAAGCCTTAGAGTAGGCGAAGAAAAACTGCGTTTGGCTGTAATGGATGTTACTGAACGAAAGAAAGCGGGAGAGGCACTAAAGGAGAGCGAGCAGCGCTACCGGTCTTTATTCGAAAATATGATTGATGGGTACGCTTATTGCCAGATGATCTTTGAGAATAATCAGCCTCAGGACTTTATTTATGCTGCTGTAAACAAATCTTTCGAGAAATTGACCGGTTTAAAGGACGTTACCGGGAGAAAAGTGACCGAGGTTATCCCCAGGATAAGAGAAACCAACCCCGAGTTGTTTGAAATCTATGGGAGAGTGGCCTTAACCGGGCAGCCCGAGAGGTTTGAAACATATCTGGAACCGCTGAAAATTTGGTTTTCCATTTCGGTTTACAGCATGAAAAAAGGGACTTTTACTGCTGTGTTTGAAAATATCACCGAGCGCAAAAAAGCTGAGGAGTCTTTAAAACAATATACCACAGAGCTTGAATCCTCTAACAAGGAATTGGAGGCTTTCAGCTATTCGGTTTCTCATGATCTGAGGCAGCCGCTGCGGGCATTGGATGGTTTCAGCTGGGCGGTAATTGAGGGGTATGCTGATAAACTGGATGAGCAGGGTAAGGACTACCTGGACCGGGTGCGCAAAGCCAGCCAGCATATGTCAGAACTGATTAATGATCTACTGAAACTGAGCCGCATCGCTAGGGCTGATATCCATTTCCAGAACGTGAATGTAAGCGAAATTGCCCAATCGATAATGGAAGAGTTAAAGAATACCCAACCGGAAAGAAAGGCTGAATTCATGATCTCCCCCGGGATAATAGTCAAGGGAGACAAATCGCTCTTAACTATTGCCTTACAAAACCTGTTAGGGAACGCCTGGAAATTTACCAGCAAATGCCCTCAAGCCAGAATAGAGTTTGGCGTTATCCTGCAGAATGGGGAAAAAGTCTTTTTCGTCAGGGATAATGGAATAGGTTTCAATATGCAATACAGTGACAAACTTTTCCAACCTTTCCAACGCCTCCACTCTGGAAAGGAGTATGAGGGCACTGGCATTGGTTTAGCTACGGCGCAACGCATTATCCGCCGACACGGGGGTATAATCTGGGCCGACTCAGAAAAAGGCAAAGGCGCTACTTTTTATTTTAAACTGGGTGAAAAATGGAATTAATGATGAGAGATAAATTTATCCTGCTGGTGGAAGATAATCCCGATGACGTGGTTTTAACTCAAATGGCCTTAAAGAAATGCCGGATACCCAACAAATTAGAAGTGGTTTGGGACGGGGAAGAGGCCCTGGACTTTCTATTCTCCCGAGGGAATTATTCTAATAGAGACCCTGATCAGAATCCGTCACTGATCCTCCTGGATTTAAAGATACCCTGCATCAGTGGACTCGAGGTACTTCAGCAAATCAGAGCCAGCAAAAAGACCAGCCCCATACCCGTTGTAGTGCTGACCTCTTCATCTGAGGAAAAAGACCGGATGGAAACTTTAAAAATGGGCGCCAACAACTTTTTCCGTAAACCGGTCAGCTTCAATCAATTCATGGAGCTAATCCAACAGCTAAGTTCGAAATGGTTGGATCTGGATCAGATGACGCCTGATTGCCAGTCAAACGAACCAGGATTATGATCTAACTCATATTCCGGCCGGGGTTAAATCTGACGTTTAATCCAAAGGTATAATTTCACGACGTGTAAGTCTAATCTTGCTGACCAGTCGCCAGGTGTCTCCCTCAGAGGGTAACAATCAGATAAATTGTGCAGTGATTCTCAAAATTTCGCTCGTTCCGCTGGGAGTCACTTTCGGAACATTCTATTAGCCCTCGTAAAAGTTTGCTAACAGTACGGGGGTTACCTTAACTCCACTACTCAGATAAGACAATAAACAGACACTATGACACAATCGTGTGTGTATTGTATAGAACGGCTTCGAGATGTCTTCAACTCGTAACTCAAAGTGTAGTTTAAAAGTTCGAGCCCACGACCGCCCACCATTTTAGCCTC
>DEUU01000236.1:24442-27905 GCA_002362735.1 Dehalococcoidia bacterium UBA3254 | reverse complement strand
TGGTAATATTCAATAGACAGAACCAAAATCTTCTCCTGATCATATATTAATAACTTGCTTGTGAGTGTTTTAATTCCCGTTTTCTCACCAGAGGACGATATTTCGTCATGTCTACCAAATTATCACTAGCTATTTCAGCAAACTATCCTGCCCAATGAAGTCGCCGGGGCCATGATCGTCGCCTGGACTATCTTGATTCAGTATTACTTCCGCAAAAAGCAAAACGGAGAAACTAATTAATCTCTATTTATTGTTCAATTTATAGGTATCTATTGCAATCTGTAAATCAGACCCCGGTAAATAATCTATGAACATCGGTTGCCATTGAATTTCGGCTTTCGAGTTATAAAAATTGTCGGTATATCCGGCATATTCAATATAAGGGTATATTTTTTCATATCCCTGCACACGGTATTGATATTTGGGGGACTCGCCGCCGCTTACCTTGGTGATGGGTATGGGTTTCAACTCTAATTGATAATTAAACATCCATTCTTTATCCGTGCCCTTGTATTCAGGGTTACTAAATTTCTTATAATAATAATAATCTTCCAGCCTCATGCCTTCCGCGGTAGACACGATTTTGCCGCTAACCCAATATTCTGTGGTTTGTGTTCCAGTTTCAGCTAGAGTTTGAGAGAAGTAATCGCCTTTGAATTTTATTTCGTCTCCTCCCCACCTTCCCGCGTCTCCACTGCGCCACTCCTCAAACCATTCAAAGGTCCAGGGATCTTTTAGATACAGTTCAGAATCAAAAGTCTTTTTATTGTACTCCGGCTGCTGAACCTCTTGACGGTAAGACGTTTGGCCGCTTAAAACCAGGGTTAAACGCAAATGGTTGGTCTTTTTAATAGAGTCGATATCACTGATTATAAAACCTTTGGTAGTTGTGACTAAAGCCTGTTTGGAAGGTTGATCGATAAGACTCAATTTTATCGTATAGACACCCACCTTATTATAGCGGTGCCCGGCTGTGAGATATTCCGCCAGTTTGGTCTCTGGCTGTGTACCATCTCCAAATTCCCATTTCCAGAGGGCGTTGACAGGAATTTGGCCGCTTGTTATGGTAGGTTTTACTTTGAATATCAGTGTCTCCACCGTTTCTAAAATCACCGGCATCTCAATATCCAGAGATATATTTGATTTCGGGCTGGATGCAATACTGGTTGTCTGAGGAGTTGGCGTAGTGATAGACGCAGTCTGAGTATTAGTGACATTAGTTTTTGTAGTAGTAGTGGCAGAACTGCTCTTTTCATTGGCTGCCCCACCCGTGGTTTCAGATTTTGTAATGCTGTCACAGCCTATAAGCGCAAGCACAAATACTAGTATCCATATAAAGTACAATATTCTCAATCCATTACTATGTTTTGTCTTCATCGTTTTACCTTCAAAAATTTTATCAGTTGGTTTTAGCTTAGAAATTTATTAAATTATAGCATAAACTCCTGCACCCATTCATTACTTCGCCTGGAATCATTTTTATGGCTAGATATATTACAGCCGGTACTATTATCAGGTCGTCCAAATACCCTATGATTAATTGATATACTCCGCCACCTCTAGAATAGCGGATGAAGTTATAATCAGGAATGATTTTTATCTTGTCCGCTATTTCTTTTGGGAAAATATACAGAACACTATTATAAAAGTAGTCTGAAGGACAGCGAAAAAGTTCTGTCTATTGGACACGACCGCCCACCATTTTAGCCTCAAAACAGTGGTAATATTCAATAGACAGAACCAGAATATTCTCCTGATAATCTATTAATAACGTGATTGTGAGTGTCTTAATTCCCATCTTCTCACCAGAGGACGATATTTCGTCATGTCTACCAATTTTCTGCTATGTTTGCTCATCACCTTGTATAGTTTTACCTTTTTGGCAATATCATCTATGCTATAGCAATTAGTGTAAAGAAATTTACAGAAATCTTGTTCGGTTTTGACCTCCTCGTGCATTTTAATATATAGAGGGATGAAAGCAACTCTAGTTGGGGATCGATGGTTTTAGAAGAAGCTACAGTTTTAGCCCTGGTTCGGGCAGGCAATACCGATGCCTTTGCTGATATAGTCGAGCGCTACCAGGCGCCGATTCAGCGTTATCTTTATCGATTGACAGGGGATTACGAACTGGCTAAAGACCTGGCGCAGGACACTTTTTTCCAGGCATATAAGGGCCTCACGAAAACAAACTCTGCGCTTTCATTTAAAGCTTGGCTGTATCGTATTGCTACCAACAACGCATGGCAACACCGCCGTAGGAAGAAACTAATATCCTTCGTTCCCTTTAACAACCATTTAGAAACAAATTCCGCTGCTGATGAGATTCAGCTTAACTCTATGGATGAAAAAATAACGATACAAGAAGCCCTGATTAAGGTGCCGGAAGACCAAAGAATGTGTCTGGTATTGCATTTGATAGAGGGCTTTAAATACCAGGAGATAGCGGAAACCATCGGAATTTCAGAAGATGCTGTGCGCATGCGCGTTTCGAGGGGGAAAGAGGCATTCCAAAGGGCATACCGAGGAGGTGAGGGGATATGAAGTGCAGAGATTTAAAGGAATTATTATCGGCTTATGCGGATGACGAGCTTTCCAGGACTCAACGGGAGTTCGTGGAGGAGCATCTGTATAGTTGCCTTATTTGCCGGACAACCCTTGAAGAATATCGGTCAGTGAACCAAAAACTAACATCCCTCAGAGAAGTCCCAATCATGTCAGATATAAAGGGAGCTATAATACAAAAAATCAAAGAGGAACAGGTCAGAAAACCTTTAAAATATTGGTTACGTCCAGCTCTGGGCATAACTGCCGTTATAACCTTTATAGCCGTTTTACTGACAGGAATACTTGAAATGTCTGGGACAACTGGTGGTGTTATGTCTCCTCCCCCATTGACATGGGAAAAATTAAACTTAATTCTAAGTCTGTTTTTGTTGGTGGCTTTTCTGATCATGCTAGGCCGTTTGGGGATAAACAAGATATTTGACTGGATAATAGCAGGGATTGGTCCGATATTGTTCGGTATTATTGGAATCATTACCGGCATCCATGAATTGCAGATAGGCCATCCGGAAGTGCTAATTATAATGGGAACTATTTCTGTTTTCGGACTAATAACGGGAATAATATACCTCATAAAGCGAAGTGTTAACCGGTGGGTAGCTATGACTGGCATACTTCTTTGTCTCTCCGTTTTGGTAGTAGAAGCAATCATGTTTATTGGTTATCCCATCCCACAATTATGGTTAACAATCGTTACAGTTGTGATACCAGTCGGCATCATCAGCTATGCATTTCAACGAGAACGCAAACAATCCCCACGAATATTGTTACGTCCGGGTTTGGCAATTACCATCCTTATGGTCTTTGTCACTGTTTTGCTAGCGGCACAACTTCGGGGCAGGGAAATTAATTGGATAACCGGTGGTGTTATACCGTTGCCAATGTCTTCACCACCACC
>DEUU01000236.1:24038-24211 GCA_002362735.1 Dehalococcoidia bacterium UBA3254 | reverse complement strand
TGTTATGCCTCCGGCAACGTCTTTACCACCACTGAGCTATACCATATTAAACGATACCTTCTGGTTAGCTATACTCATGGGTACTCTTATGGTGTTCGGTCTCGCGTTTAAAAATAGAATTGCTCATAAAGTAGCGGACATTGGCTCGACTTTGTTCGGGATTGTCGGATGGG
>DEUU01000236.1:23361-23801 GCA_002362735.1 Dehalococcoidia bacterium UBA3254 | reverse complement strand
GACTTTGTTCGGGATTATCGGATGGTACATCGGCCTCTATGCCTTAACAACGTTAAAATCCGACCTGTTCCTGGCTATGGGGATTGTTCCGATCTTTGGACTTATTATGGGAATAGTAGCTACTAAAAAAGGTGCTGACCGCCGATGGTTGGCTCTTTTGGGTGTGGTGTTATGTATCTCAGCTTTGGTCCTGGATACTATCTTCCTCGTTACTTATCCGGTTATACACGTTTGGGTTATCATAGCAACCGTTCTGATACCTGTAGCTGTAATCGTCTATACTGTAATAAAAAAATAGGTGTGCCTTTTTCTGTCTCCTGGCTGATTATTGTCATATCTTGCAAGCACTTTGTGAACCAAATGGGATTCGAACTTTGGGGTCCGTGATATTTACAATTTGAAGCTAAGTTTGAATAATTTGGTTCTGTCTATTGAACACG